>JANOAP010000070.1:0-3344 GCA_031411175.1 Rhodoferax sp.
CCCGCTTACAAGGGCATACCCCTAGGCGCTGCACTGGCTGTCGAGCTGGCGCGCCTGGGGCGCAACGTGCCGTTTGCCTACAACCGCAAAGAGGCCAAGGACCATGGCGAAGGCGGCACACTGGTGGGCGCACCGCTCAAAGGCCGCGTGCTGATCGTGGATGACGTGATGTCCGCGGGTACGGCCGCGCGGGAGTCCATCAAGATCATCACAGCGGCAGGTGCCACGCCGCATGCGGTCGTCATTGCGTTGGACCGTCAGGAAAAGGCCACCGAAAACGGCAAGGACGTGGATTACAGTGCCGTGCAATACGTGCGTGAACAACTGGGGCTTCAGGTGAGCGCAATTGCGAAGCTGGCGGATTTGATGCACTATCTGAAAGCGCACAGTAGCGCAGGTTTGGCGACGGAGCATCAGCGTGTGCTGGCCTACCGTCAACAGTATGGCGTTGAAGAGCGTTAATCAGGTGCACACACGGAGGGCTTGGTGAAGTATTCAGGGATTTCATTCGCACAATCATTCGCACAGGGGCAGCGCGCGACGGCATTGGGGTTGTTTGCAATCGCTTTTGCGGTGGTGCTTGCCCATGGCCCCGCCACAGCCCAAGCCCCGGTCGCCGGTATTTACAGCTGTGTGGACGCCAAAGGCCGTAAACTCACCTCGGATCGCCCGATTGCCGAATGCCTTGACCGGGAACAAAAGCTGCTCAACCCGAGCGGAACCGTCAAAGGCACGGTGGGGCCTACCTTGACTGCGCAGGAGCGCGCCGATGCCGAGGCCAAAGAACGGCAGGCGCTGGAAGACCGCGCGCGGCGCGACGAAGAAAAGCGGCGAGACCGCGCCTTGCTGGTGCGCTATCCGAACAAGACGGTTCATGATGTTGAACGGGCAGAGGCGATTGCACAAATTGGCGTGGTGAAAAAAGCCGCCCTTAAACGGGTCGAGGAACTTTTACGCCAGCGCACCTCCATGGACGCTGAAATGGAGTTCTACAAGAAAGACCCCAGCAAGGCACCGCCCTCACTCAAACGGCAGGTGGATGATCTCAATCAGAGTCTGGCGGTTCAGGGGCGCTTCATCGCCGATCAGGATGGCGAGATCAGCCGGGTGAACGCGCGCTTTGATGAAGAGCTGGTGCGGCTCAAGCAGCTTTGGGCGCTTCAGGTGGGTACGGCAGCAGCGCCTGCCGCCAAGACGCGCTGAGCCCTGGTCGCCAAGTCCTGGTAATCATCCGAGCTTTTTTCGCAACAGGTCATTCACCTGTTGCGGGTTGGCCTTGCCCTTGCTGCCCTTCATGATCTGACCTACCAAAGCGTTGAGCGCCTTGGCGTTGCCGCCTTTGTATTCTTCGACGTTTTTGGGGTTGGCGGCGAGGACGTCATCGACGATTTTTTCCAGCTCGCTGGAGTCGTTCATTTGCTTGTGGCCTTTGGCTTCGATGATCGAGTCAACGTAGGCTAGCGCAGTGTCAAACATGGTCCCCGGAGCATTCCTCAAGTCAGTGAATACAGTCTTACCAGCCGAGCTTGAAATGGTGTTGTCAGCTATGCGGACAATCAATGCAGCCAAGTTATGCGCGGGGACTATTTCAGCAAACTCTTCGAACTTGGTGTCCTCAACTGAATTCAGCCACTTTGACACTTCACCCATGATCCAGTTGCTGGCCAGTTTGGGCTGTCGGCACTCCCTAGCAGTGGATTCAAAGTAGGCCGCGACTGTTCGACTTTGCGTCAATGCCGTCGCATCGTATTCAGAAAGCCCATAGTCGGTCACAAACCGTGCCGCCATCACTCGCGGCAACTCCGTCATCTCCGAGCGAACTTTTTCCACCCACTCATCCGCAATCACCAGCGGCGGCAAATCCGGGTCCGGAAAATAGCGGTAATCCGCCGCATCTTCCTTGGTCCGCATGGCTCGCGTTTCACCCGTGTCCGGGTTGAACAGCACAGTCGCCTGCTGGATCGCGTGGCCATCCTCAATTTGCTCAATCTGCCAGCGCACTTCATAGTCAATCGCCTGCTGCATGAACTTGAAGCTGTTCAGGTTCTTGATCTCGCGCCGCGTGCCCAGCGGCTCACCGGGCTTGCGCACGCTTACGTTGGCATCGCAGCGGAAGCTGCCTTCCTGCATGTTGCCATCGCAAATACCAATCCACGTCACGATCTTGTGCAGCTCTTTGGCGTAAGCCACGGCCTCTGCGCTGGAACGCATGTCGGGCTCGGTCACGATCTCAAGCAACGGTGTGCCCGCGCGGTTCAGGTCGATCCCGCTTTGCCCGATGAAGTCTTCGTGCAATGACTTGCCAGCATCCTCTTCCAGGTGCGCACGCACGAGCCGCACAGAGCGTTTTTCTTCGCCCAGGAAAAACTCGACCTGGCCGCCCTGCACCACCGGAATTTCAAACTGGCTGATCTGGTAGCCCTTGGGCAAGTCCGGGTAGAAATAGTTTTTCCGCGCAAAAACGCTGCGCGGTGCAATGTGCGCACCAATGGCCAAGCCGAACTGGATGGCGCGCTCGACGGCGCCCTTGTTCATCACTGGCAGCGTACCGGGCAGGGCCAGGTCCACGGCGCAGGCTTGCGTGTTGGGCTCGGCACCAAAAGCGGTGGAGGCGCGGCTGAAAATCTTGCTCTGCGTGGAGAGCTGGCTGTGCGTTTCAAAGCCAATGATGACTTCATAACCACGCACCAGCGGGCCGGTGGGGCGGCCTTGTTGTTGTGCTTCGAAGGGGTTCATGCTCACATTCAGGTTCTCGCTCATGTCAAAAGCCCTCCGGCTTGCGCGTATGCCAGTCGGTGGCTTGCTGAAAGCGATGCGCTGCGTTGAGCAAGCGGGCTTCCTGAAGGTAGTTGCCAATCAACTGCATGCCGACGGGCATACCGTCCCCACCAAAGCCGACCGGCAGGCTCATGCCGGGCAGGCCTGCCAGCGAGGCGGGCAGCGTGATAATATCGGCCAGGTAGTTGGCGACCGGGGCGTCTGACTTTTCACCAATCTTCCAGGCCACGGTGGGCGCAACCGGCCCTGCGATCACGTCACATTCTTTAAACGCCTCCTGAAAATCATCGGCAATCATGCGGCGGATTTTCTGGGCTTGCAGGTAGTACGCGTCGTAGTAGCCGTGGCTCAGCACGTAGGCACCAATCATGATGCGGCGCTTCACCTCGTCACCAAAACCCTCGGCGCGGGTCTTCTTGTACATGTCGGCCAGGTCGGTGTATTTGTCGGCACGGTGGCCAAACTTCACGCCATCAAAACGGCTCAGGTTGCTGGACGCTTCGGCCGGCGCGATGATGTAGTACACGGGGATGGACAGCTCAGTGCGGGGCAGCGTTACCGGCACC
>JANOAP010000071.1:0-2910 GCA_031411175.1 Rhodoferax sp.
CGGTGTGAAGCGTTTTGGGGAACCGGATTTTCATGCTTGTCTCCTTCTGTTTGAAATAACTTGTGATGGCTTGATCTGGTGAGGGGTCTTTGGGGCAGGTGTGTCAGATGAGTCAGGGGTGAGCCTTGACCAGAACAGCACCTTTGTTCAAGGGGCCAACGTTGTGGCGGTAAATTTGCAGCCAGCCCCGGTCAAACATCGGGGCGGGTTGCGTCCACGCTGCGCGCCGTTGGCTCATTTCTTCGGCACTGATGTCCAGATTGCACACACGTGCATCCAGATCCACGGTCACAGAGTCGCCATTGCGCACCAGCGCCAGCGGCCCGCCGTCAAAGGCTTCAGGTGAGATTTCTGCCACCACCAGGCCTTTGCAGACCAGGCCCGACAAATGGCCATCGGTCAGCAGTGCCACCTGGTCACCCAGGCCCGCACCATCCAGCGCAAACACCACGCGGGATGCGCCACCACCCATGGCCGGGCCACCGCGCGCACCTGCACCCCGCATCACCACCACCTGGCCGGGCTTGATCTCGCCCGCCTTGATGGCCGCGATGGCGGCATCCGATGTGTCGAAGCAAATCGCCGGGCCGGTGATGCAGCGCATCTTGCGCTCGGCAATACCGGTCTTGACGATGCCAGTGTCGGGGCACATGGACCCGCGCAACACCACAATGGCAGGGCGCGTGGCAAAGGGGCGGTCCATAGGACGGATGGTCTGCGCATCGGCCACTTCAAAGGCGTCGAGTTCGGCCCCCAACGTGCGTCCGGAGACCGACAGCACGCTGGTGTCCAGCAGCGGTCGCAGTTGCTTGAGCACCGCACGGGCACCACCTGCGGCTTCAAAGTCTTCAATCGGTTGATCGCCAATCGGACGGACGGCCGCAATCACGGGTACCACAGCCCCGAAGTCTTCAAACATGGCGTACACATCAGCATCGCATTCGGCTTCGGTCGCCACGGCTTGCAAATGCTTGACGCAGTTGACCGAGCCGCCGACTGCCAGCACGGCGCGCACGGCATTGGCAAACGCACCGGGCTTGAGGATGTCACGTGGCTTCAGGTCTTCCCACACCATTTCCACAATGCGTTTGCCCGCTGCACGGACGTCATTCATCATCTTCGGGCTCATGGCGGCTACCGGCGCACTGCCGGGCAAGGCCATGCCCAGGGCCTCACACACGATGTGCATGGAGTTGGCTGTGCCCATGCCGGAACACACGCCCGGTGAGCGGATGGCTTCGCGGCTCATGCCGACGATGGTGTCCACATCCATGGCACCCGCCACCACGTGCATGGCACCGATGAAAACCTCTTCAATGTCGCAGTGGTGGCCCTTGTACTCGCCACTGGCCTGATAGCCACAGGGCACGACCAGGGTTGGAATGTTCAGGCGGGCAGCGGCCATCAACTGGCCCGGCACCGTCTTGTCGCAGGACGTGAGGCAGACCATGCCGTCCAGCTGCGCGCCTTCTACCGCCACTTCAATGTCGTTGGTGATCAGGTCCCTGGCACCCAGCATGTAGGCCCCGCGGGCACCTGCACCAGTGATGAAGTCACTGGGCGCGGCAGTGCGAATCTCAAACGGCACCGCACCCGCTGCGCGTATGGCCAGCTTGATTTCTGCGGCTACTTTGTCGAGGTGGCTGTAACAACTGGCCAGCTCACTGCTGGAGTTGACGATGGCAATTTTTGGCTTTTCGCAGTCTTCCTCTGAAATGCCGAGCGCTTGCCACTGGGCGTTGCGCACGGACCAGAGGTAGGAGCCGCGAGGGAAGTTGCTTCTGAGTGTGACCCCCACGCTTGCCACTTCGTGTGCTGCGCTGCCCCCCGAGGGGGCCGTGCCTTGCTTGGGGCGGCCCGGCGCGGCGGCTTCGGTGTTGTTCATAGTTGTGCTTTCCTTGTTATGGTGACGATACCGGCGGTGGCATCTACGCGAACCCAGTCGCCGGTACGGATGACCGTCAAAGGGTCCTGATCGAAATCTGTCATGGCCGGTGCGTGGCTCACCACGGCACCCAGGGCAATCTTGGTGGTCATCTGGTTGAACAGCCACGCCGCAGGCGCTGTACCCATGACGCGCGCCACATGAAACTGTGCGGACCAGCCGGACGAGCCCTTGGCACCCGGAAACACCAGCACCTTGCCCGCAAAACTCTGGCCCACCAGTTCATGACGTGTTTCGATCACCGTGCCGTTACGCGGATCAACACCGCCCCAGCCCGAGATGGGGTCGCGGGTAACCAGCGCTTCGGCCTCGACCACGCCCGGAACAACACAACGTCCTTTTATGGCGATGGTTTCCTGAACCACAGCTTCGGTTGTCATGTGTGAACCCATCGGCCTGTGCAGGCGGCATCAATACACTGCGTTGTGGTTCCAAACCAGGCCTGCAAGCCCAAAATGGCGGGCAGGTAGTGCGCTTGCTTGGCAGAGTCCAGTGCGACCACCTTGGTGCCTTTGGGTACGGCGCGGCTCATGGCAGAGCAACTGTCCGTCATGATCAGGCCACCCGCGTCTTCAATGATTTTGGTGTAGCCGTTGCGGTCGGCCAGCGCCTTGATGGCGCGTGGCGTGAAGATCCACAACGCGCTGTTTTCATGCACCTTGCGGCCCTCAATCAGTTGCGCGGCTTCCCAGATTTGCTCAATGGTGTAGTGCGGGCAGCCCAGCATCACGTAATCCACCGAGGTGTCATGGGCGGTCTGGTTGATGCGCTCGTAGGTGTCGCGCCGCTCGCGTTCGCCAAAGTGGCGCACCTCGGCGGGCTTGCGCCCGCCATAGGCCTGCTCTGCCGTGTTGGCCTCGGGTGTCACGCCCACCAGGTGGAACAGTTCTACGCCGCCCGATGATGATGCCGCCGCGCCAAAGTGCTTGAGCCGAGGCAGGTTGGGGACCGCGCCAACGCCCTCA
>JANOAP010000072.1:0-5639 GCA_031411175.1 Rhodoferax sp.
GTCCACGCCCACCATCTCGGGGCGGAACTGGGCGTTGTTCTCGATCTGGTCGCGGGGCACCAAACCGGCCTTGATGATTTCCTGGCCGTGGTACACATCGTGTATGAATCGGTTCAGGGCTGTGACACGCTGCACCAGGCCTTTCTCCATGCTGGCCCACTCGTGCGCTGGAATCACGCGGGGAATCAGGTCAAAAGGAATGAGGCGTTCGGTGCCTGCACCGTCTTCGTCTTTCTCGCCATACACCGCGAAAGTAATGCCGACGCGGCGAAAGATCAGCTCGGCCTCCTCACGCCGCTTGGCCATCATGTCGCCGGGTTGGCGCGCCAGCCATTCGTCGTAGATCTTGTAGTGGTCCCGAATCTGCATGCCCTGAGTGAAGAACTCATACGGCAGCTGGGTGTACATCTCGTCGAATTTCTGCATAAACATCAATCTCCTGTCTAGAGGATAGCAAGTTATGAGCCAGAGCTTTAGGGCAAACCCGTCAACCCCATCAATCTGGCACCCGGTGGTGCCAGTACCGAAGGGCTTCCTGCCTCTGGCAACGCACAGTATCAGGCCGGGACGAGTGCCAGGTTGCCGCACCGCAATGAGCCGAGTCAAGCACCTGGATACCGCGCTGCGCGTACCGGCCCATCACCATGGGCGCTGGGTGACCAAACCGGTTGCGATAGCCGGCTTGCACCAGTGCCACACGTGGCTTGACCGCGTCCAGGAAGGATTCGCTGGACGACGTCTTGCTGCCGTGATGCGGCACCAGCAATACATCAGATTGGAGGCGGATCGCCCCCGCCCGTGCCGCCTCGACCAGGCGGGCCTCCTGGGCTTGCTCGATGTCCCCGGCCAGCAGGGCTGAATGCGGGCCACCGGATATCCGCAGCACGCAGCTCATGGCATTGGATTTGTTGGCCACTTCAAAATCAGCGGCCAGGGGGTGCAGCACCTCAAAATCAACGCCATCCCACTGCCAGCGTTGCCCGGCCTCGCAGCGGCGGGCTTTGCGCACGGTTTGCAGTTCATGCCCTTCTTCGATCGAGCTGAGCAGCTCTGCCTGGGGCTGCATGGCCAGTACGGCCACTGCGCCACCGGTGTGGTCAATGTCGCGGTGACTCAGCACCACGGTGTCTACCCGCACATCCAGCGCGCGCAAAAGCGGCACCAGTACCCGGTGGCCGGCATCGCTCTCGCGGCTGAAGCGGGGGCCGGCGTCAAACACCAGTGCGTGCTGTGCAGTACGCACGATCACGGCATTGCCCTGCCCAATATCGGCCGCCAGCACTTCAAACTGCCCCAATGCGGGGCGTGGTGCCTGCCATAGCAGCACGGGCAAAAGCAAGGGTACGCCCAGCGCCCTCACTGACCATGGCAAGCGCATGGCAAGCAACACGCCCCCCAAAAGCCCGCTGACCCCCGCCCAAAAAGCTGCCTGCGCTACTGAAATACTAGCAAATGGGAAGCCCATCAAGAACTCCAGGTACCAGGACAGAACCTGCACCGCCCACGCAGCAACATCCCAAAATGGTGCAAATACTGTCCCCAACATGGCCAGCGGCGTCACCATTAATGTCACCCAGGGGATGGCCAGGGTATTGGCAGCGAGCCCCACCAGCGAAACCTGACCAAACAGCAGCAGTGTGAGGGGCGTCAATGCCAGGGTGATGACCCACTGCTCACGCAGGCTGGCGATGAATTGGGAGATAAAACGCCCTGTAACCCCTGTGCCTTTTGCTTGGGTAGCTCCCGAATCTGTAGCAAAAAGCACCCCCACGGCGACAAAGCTCAGCCAGAACCCGGCCTGCAGCAGCGCCCACGGGTCCCAGGCCACCACCACGGCACAGGCCAGCATCCACACATGGGGCCACGGCCAGCGTCTGCCTGAGAGGCGCAGCAAGCCCACCGTGGCCAGCATGATGATGGTGCGCTGTGCAGGCACGCCGCCGCCGCTGAAGGTCGCGTAGGCAGCGGCCAGCAAAACCCCGCCCATCAGCCCCGCACTGGGCGCGGCAAAAGCCAGGCACAGGCGCCGCGAGCGCCGCCACAGCCAGCCCACCCCCAGCGCAGCGGCCCAGGCAAACATGGTCACATGCAGGCCAGAAATGCTCATGAGGTGGGCCACGCCGGTGGCGCGGAAGATGTCCCAGTCGGCCCGGTCAATTGCGTTTTGGTCACCCACGACCAGCGCGGCAATCACGCCCGCCAGCTTACGCTCAGCCACCCGCTCGAAAATGGCATCCCGCACCCGCTGGCGCAGGCCCTCCACCGGGTGGCTCCAGGTCTGCGTCAGCCGCTGCGGAGCGACGTCGCGCGAGCCAGCCCGCACGTAGCCGGTGGCCTGCACGCCCTGCTCCCACAGCCATAGCTCAAAGTCAAAGCCGTGCGGGTTGCTGCCACCGTGCGGCGCCTTCAGGCGCACCGCCATTCGCCAGCGCTCTCCCGCTGCCATCTCGGTGGGCTGGCGTTGAACCTCCAGGCCGGAAGGGGTCACGCCCAGAGCACCGCTGTACCAGCCCAGGTAAATGCGCGGTGGCAGCGTCACAGGCCGGGTGCCGTCCAAGGCAGACTCCACATCAAGTCGAAAGCGCAGGCCCGCCTCATTGCGCTGCGGCATGGCGGCCACCACGCCGGTGACGGTGATGTCGCGCCCTTCCAGGCCCGGCACCAATGAATCCGCCAGAAAGTTTGAGGCCCGAAACCCCGTCAGGGCAAAGGCCAGCAGCGCTGATGCAAGCACCAGCGCGCCGACCTGGCAAAGCCATACTTTGCGGGGCATCCCCCATTTAGCGCCTGATTTGATAGCGCCTGCAGCATATAGAACAAGGGCCAGGAGCCCCAATGCTGCATAGGTTTGGCTGGAATACAGCGCCACCTGCTGCAACTGCAAGGCGGTGCCCAGCACAAACGCCAAAAGCACGGGAAACAGCACCCGGGCGTTCAAAGCGGGTTGATGCATGTGGCTTGGCATGCCGCCATGCTAACGCCTGACTCCGCATAGACGGCACGCAGCCGGGGACTTGACGGCCTTGGCTCCAATATTGCTAGTATGTGGGCGTGGCACCGACCTAACCCGCCTTTTTACGAGCCGACAACACGAGCCAACCCATGTCCATTCATGCCGCACTGAACCACATCACGCACTACAGCTACGACCGCCTGGTCAACCTCGGGCCCCAGGTGGTGCGACTGCGCCCTGCGCCGCATTGCCGCAGCAACATCATTTCGTACTCGCTCAAGGTCGAACCCGAAGGCCATTTTGTCAACTGGCAGCAAGACCCGTTTGCCAACTACCAGGCCCGCCTGGTGTTCCCCGATAAAACCCAGATGTTCAAGGTCACGGTGGATTTGGTGGTCGAGATGGCGGTCTACAACCCGTTTGACTACTTCCTGGAACCGTCGGCGATGGAGTTCCCCTTCACTTACGACGCCCAACTGAAGGAGGAGCTTGCGCCCTACCTGGTGGCCGACCCGGTCACCCCGCTGGTCAAGGCCTATCTGGACAAGATTGACCTGACCAAGCGCCCCACCAACACGTTTCTGGTGGAGTTGAACCAGCTGGTTAGCAAAGACATCAAGTACCTGATCCGCATGGAGCCCGGCGTGCAGACGCCCGAAGAAACGCTGACGCTGGGCTCGGGCTCGTGCCGCGACTCCGGTTGGCTGCTGGTGCAGTTGCTGCGCCACATCGGCCTGGCCGCGCGCTTTGTATCGGGCTACCTGATCCAGCTGAAGCCTGATGTGAAAGCGCTTGATGGCCCTAGCGGCACCGAGGTGGACTTCACCGACTTGCACGCCTGGTGCGAGGTCTACCTGCCCGGTGCGGGCTGGATCGGGCTGGATGCCACGTCTGGCCTGTTTGCTGGCGAAGGTCACAGTCCGCTGGCCGGCTCACCGCAGCCCTCGGGTGCGGCTCCCATTGAAGGGGGTGTGGATGAGAGCGAGGTGGAGTTCGCCCACCACATGGGCGTCACCCGCATTTATGAGTCGCCCCGCGTCACCAAGCCCTACACCGAAGCGCAATGGGCCGATGTGATGACGCTGGGCGATGCCGTGGACCGCGAACTGGTGGCAGGCGATGTGCGTCTGACCATGGGCGGCGAGCCGACCTTTGTGGCCGTGGGTGACCGCGACGCGGCTGAGTGGAACACCGATGCATTGGGCCCCACGAAACGCGGCTTTGCCACCGAGCTGGTGCAAAAGCTGCGCAAGGAATATGGCGAAGGCGGCTTCCTGCACTTCGGCCAGGGCAAGTGGTACCCCGGCGAGCAATTGCCGCGCTGGGCTTTGAATATCTACTGGCGGGCTGACAAACAACCGGTGTGGTCCAACCCTGCCCTGTTCACCGATGAACGTGCACCCACACACTACACCGCCGAAGACGCCAGCCGCTTCACGCGCGCACTGGCCAAAAAGCTGGGCCTGACCGACAAGTACATCCAGAGCGCCTATGAGGACGTGTGGTACTACCTGTGGCGCGAACGCCGCCTGCCCATCAATGTGGACCCGTTCAATTCGAAGCTGGACGACGCCATGGAGCGCGCGCGCCTGCGCCGGGTCTTTGAGCAGAAGCTGGACACCGCCATCGGCTACGTGCTGCCGGTCAAGGTGAGCGAAGGCCCGCGCCTGGCTGGCCCCCAGTGGACCACCGGCCCCTGGTTCTTCCGCGACGAGCGCATGTACCTGATGCCCGGCGACTCACCCATGGGCTTGCGCCTGCCGCTGGACTCGCTGCCCTGGGTCAGCGAAGGCGACTACCCCTATATGCTGGAGCAGGATCCCTCTACCTTGCGCTCCAGTTTGCCAGCGCATGGCGCGATGGCAGCGCGCTATGCGCCTGGCGTGCACCGCACGACAACGGACGCTTCTGGCGCACCGCGTGCCATGCCTGCCGCCACATCTGCAACCCTTTCCGCCGCTCTTTCCTCTCCCATGCCCCCGGGTGCATTTGTGCCGGGTGCGGGCGTGTTTGGCGGTGTGTCTGCGCAAGCGCCCTACCTGGCAGGCTCCGGGCCGCAGTCTGAAGCCGCGCGCAAGTTTCAGAGCCCTCACACAGCCACCGGCCCCGGTGCAAACCAGTTTGCTGCCAGCGCCCAAAGCGTCTCGCAAGCCGAGCCGGCCAACTTTGCCCGCGTGCCCTCCCAGAATGAATCCGCCCACTGGATCACCCGCACCGCGCTGTGCGTGGAAGTGCGCGACCCGCGCCGCGCCAGCGGCCCCAAGGCTGAAGCCGTCGGCAGCAAATCCGGCGTGCTCTACGTCTTCATGCCACCGCTGGAAAAGCTGGAGGACTACCTGGACCTGCTCGCCGCGATTGAAGCCACGGCGCAAGAGTTGAAGATGCAACTGGTGCTGGAAGGCTACCCGCCCCCACGCGACCCGCGCCTCAAACTCCTGCAAGTCACGCCCGACCCCGGTGTGATCGAGGTGAACATTCACCCCGTAACCAACTGGCCCGAGCTGGTGCGAAACACCGAGTTTCTTTACAACGCAGCATTCGAGTCGCGCCTGTCGGCCGAGAAGTTCATGACCGAGGGCCGCCACACCGGCACCGGTGGTGGCAACCACTTTGTGATGGGCGGTGCCACGCCCGCAGACAGCCCCTTCCTGCGCAAGCCGGAGCTGCTGGCCAGCCTGCTGCTGTA
>JANOAP010000073.1:0-5292 GCA_031411175.1 Rhodoferax sp.
GTCCCGGCAAGGTGCCCATGAATGTGGTGGCCCAGCGCTATGGCTATTCCGTTCACTACGAAGTCATGAATGACAAGGTCGGCGAAGCGTTTGCCAACGCAGCCAATGAAGCCAAATTGCGGGTTGCCGGGCAACCGCGAATTACCGAAAAAGACGCTGCACCCGAGGGTGAAATGGCCTTTGACGCGGTTTTTGAGGTGTTTCCTGATGTCAAGCTGGGTGACCTGGCCACCGCGGAAGTAGAGCGCGTGACGGCCGAGGTCACTGACACGGCCATCGACAAAACCCTGGACATTCTGCGCAAGCAGCGCCGCACCTTTTCACAGCGTGCACAAGATGCAGCCGCGCAAGACCATGACCGGGTGACCGTTGACTTCGAGGGCAAAATTGACGGTGAGCCGTTCGCGGGCGGTAAGGCTGACGACTACCAGTTCATCGTGGGTGACGGCCAGATGCTCAAGGAGTTTGAGGAGGCTGTGCGTGGCATGAAATCTGGCGAGAGCAAAACCTTCCCGCTGGCCTTTCCCGCTGAGTACCACGGCCAGGACGTCGCGGGCAAAACCGCTGATTTCATGGTAACGGTGAAGAAGATTGAGGCGGCCCATCTGCCTGAAGTGAATGCTGCACTGGCCAAATCACTCGGTATTGCAGACTCCACGGTTGAAGGCCTGCGTGCGGACATTCGTAAAAATCTGGAGCGTGAAGTCAAGTTTCGGCTGCTGGCGCGCAACAAGCAGGCCGCCATGGACGCGCTGGTGTCCAAATCAGAACTCGACCTGCCCAACTCCAGCGTTCAGTCCGAAGTCGATCGCATGATTGAGGGCGCACGGGCTGACCTCAAACAGCGCGGCGTCAAGGATGCCGACAAGGCTCCGATCCCTGACGATGTATTCCGTCCCCAGGCCGAGCGCCGTGTGCGTTTGGGCCTGGTGGTTGCCGAGTTGGTTCGCGCGAACGAATTGCACGCCAAACCAGAGCAGATCAAGACGCACATTGATGATCTGGCCGCCAGCTATGAAAAGCCGGCTGACGTGGTGCGCTGGTACTACAGCGACAACAAACGAATGGCCGAGGTGGAGTCCATCGTGATTGAAAATAACGTGACCGAGTTTATTTTGAGCCGCGCAAAAATAGCGGACAAGGCGATTTCCTTCGAAGAGTTGATGGGTCAAACCTGAAGCGATTTGTTTTTTTAAGCTAGGGGGAGGCGTGCGGATTGAACTCATGCGCGCTGGCCCCATCTGTTATGGGTAAAGTTGAATTTACTCAATCTTCGGAGCCATTTCATGTACAAAAACCAAACTGACAGCATCCCGTTCGGAGCTTACGACTCACTCCAAACCGAGGGCTTGGGTCTTGTGCCCATGGTGATTGAGCAATCAGGTCGTGGCGAACGCTCTTACGATATCTACTCGCGGTTGCTTAAGGAGCGGGTGATTTTTCTCGTTGGCCCGGTGGAAGACTACATGGCCAACCTGGTGGTCGCCCAGCTACTCTTTCTGGAAAGCGAAAACCCGGACAAAGACATTTCTCTGTACATCAATTCGCCGGGCGGATCTGTCAGCGCCGGCCTGGCGATTTTCGACACCATGAACTTCATCAAGCCCGACGTGTCAACCCTGTGCACGGGGATGTCTGCCAGCATGGGTTCTTTCTTGTTGGCTGCCGGTGCCAAAGGCAAGCGCTTTGCACTGCCCAATTCCAGCGTGATGATGCACCAACCCTCCGGTGGCGCGCGCGGGATGGCGAGTGACATAGAAATTTCCGCGCGGGAGATTTTGAAGACCCGTGAGCAGTTGAATAAAATTTATGCAGAGCGCACAGGCCAGCCGATTGAAAAGATCGCGCGAGACATGGAGCGCGACTACTGGCTATCGGCCAACGAAGCCAAAGAGTACGGTTTGGTGGACCAGGTTATCTCCAAACGTCTCTGACCGGCTGTCGGCAGCCATGACGGCTGCCAGTGTGCCAAATCGCGATTCGGGCGGTGTTTTCCAGCAAGGAAGACACCGCTTTTATTTGGGTATCATTAGGTAATTTCTGCGAAAAGGCAAGCTTCCAATGGCCGAGAAAAAAGGCGCATCCAGCGAAAAAACACTTTACAGCTCTTTCTGTGGCAAGAGTCAGCACGAGGTCAAGAAGCTGATTGCGGGCCCGTCGGTATTTGTGTGCGACGAGTGCATTGATCTCTGCAACGAAATCATCCGGGATGAACTGCCCGCCACGACTGACGTGCGCGACGCCAAAAGCGACCTTCCGACGCCCTCTGAGATCAAGGCCAATCTTGATAATTACGTGATCGGCCAGGAGCCCGCCAAGCGAACGCTGGCTGTGGCGGTATACAACCACTACAAACGGTTGCGGCACAAGGAAAAAGCCAAAAAAGATGACGTTGAACTGGCCAAGAGCAACATTCTGTTGATTGGCCCCACAGGCTCGGGCAAAACCCTGCTGGCGCAGACGCTGGCACGCATGCTTGACGTGCCCTTTGTGATGGCCGACGCTACCACGCTGACAGAGGCCGGCTATGTGGGCGAAGATGTTGAAAACATTGTCCTCAAGCTGTTGCAAAGCTGCAATTACGAAGTTGAACGCGCGCAGCGCGGCATTGTCTATATTGATGAGATCGACAAAATATCGCGCAAGTCAGATAACCCATCCATCACGCGTGACGTGTCTGGAGAGGGCGTCCAGCAGGCCCTGCTCAAATTGATTGAAGGCACCATGGCCAGCGTACCGCCCCAAGGCGGGCGAAAGCATCCTAATCAGGACTTTGTGCAGATTGACACCACGAACATTTTGTTTATTTGTGGCGGTGCGTTCTCGGGGCTTGAAAAGGTGATTGACAACCGCACAGAGTCGTCGGGCATTGGTTTTGGCGCATCAGTCAAAAGCAAGGAACAGCGCAGTCTGACCGAAGTCTTCAAAGCTGTAGAGCCTGAGGATTTGATCAAGTTTGGCCTGATTCCCGAGCTGGTGGGGCGCATGCCTGTGGTTGCGACTCTGGCTGAACTCAGTGAAGATGCCTTGGTGCAAATCCTCACCGAGCCGAAGAATGCATTGGTCAAGCAATACGGAAAGCTCTTGGCCATGGAAGGGGTGGACCTTGAAATCCGGCCTTCCGCATTGAAGGCCATTGCCCGCAAGGCGCTTGCCAGAAAAACTGGCGCCCGGGGCTTGAGGTCGATTCTTGAGCAATCGCTGATTGACACGATGTTTGAACTGCCAAATACATCCAATGTTGACAAGGTGGTAGTTGATGAGTCCACCATTGTGGAAAACAAGCCCCCCCTTCTGGTTTACCGGGAAGCCGCCAAAAAAGCCTGATCTTAAGTCTTGATTTGGCGGGTATTTTGCCGGTTTACTGATATTTGAGGTGACGCCGTGAGAAACACAATGCCCGGCGGGTTGAAAATAGCCTGTTGAAATCCATCTACTCCAGGTAACGTAAAGGTTCTCCATGTCTGGTCACACCCCACTGCCTGCCCTTCCCATCGAGTTGCCCCTGCTGCCATTGCGGGATGTCGTCGTCTTTCCCCACATGGTGATTCCCCTTTTTGTGGGCAGGCCCAAGAGCATTAAAGCGCTTGAAGCGGCCATGGAGGCCGAGCGCAGAATTATGCTGGTAGCCCAAAAGGCTGCGGCCAAGGACGATCCACTGGTCTCAGACATGTTTGACGTGGGTTGTGTCTCGACCATTTTGCAAATGCTGAAGTTGCCCGATGGCACTGTCAAAGTGCTGGTGGAAGGGCAGCAGCGCGCCATCGTGAACCGCATTGACGAAGGTGATCTGCATTTCACGGCCACCGTGACGCCCGTTCAGGCCGTGCCCGAAACGGATGCTGACAAGAATAGGGGCGGCAAGGCAAGCGAGGTCGAAGCGCTACGGCGCGCGGTGATGCAGCAGTTTGACCAGTACGTCAAGCTGAACAAGAAGATTCCCCCAGAAATTCTCACCTCCATCTCCAGCATTGACGATGCAGGCCGGTTGGCAGACACCATCGCGGCGCATCTCCCTCTCAAACTCGACAACAAGCAGGCGGTACTTGCGCTGTCGGGTGTCAAGGAACGTCTTGAAAACTTGTTTGAGCAAATCGAGCGTGAAGTTGATATTCTGAATGTAGATAAAAAAATCCGCGGCCGCGTCAAGCGGCAGATGGAGAAAAACCAGCGCGACTTTTACCTGAACGAGCAGGTAAAGGCCATACAGACGGAGCTGGGTGAAGGCGAAGTCGGTGCCGACATCGACGAGATAGAGAAAAAGTTCAAGTCTGCGAAGATGCCCAAGGACGCTCTCAAAAAGGCAGAAGGCGAGCTGAAGAAGCTCAAGCTGATGTCGCCCATGTCGGCTGAAGCCACCGTGGTTCGCAACTACATCGACGTTTTGACCGGTCTTCCCTGGGCGGCTAAAACCAAGATCAAGCACAACCTTGGCAATGCGGAAACAGTGCTCAATGAAGACCACTTCGGTCTGGATCGCGTGAAGGACCGCATTCTTGAATACCTTGCTGTTCAGCAACGGGTCGACAAGGTCAAGGCACCGATTCTTTGCCTCGTCGGTCCGCCCGGCGTGGGCAAGACATCGTTGGGTCAATCCATCGCCAAAGCCACGGGTCGCAAGTATGTACGCATGGCGTTGGGCGGTATGCGCGATGAGGCCGAAATTCGCGGCCATCGCCGTACCTACATTGGTGCCATGCCTGGCAAAGTGCTGCAAAGCCTTTCCAAAGTAGGTACCCGCAACCCGCTGTTTCTGCTGGACGAGATTGACAAACTGGGTACGGACTTCCGGGGTGATCCATCAAGTGCTTTGCTGGAAGTACTGGACCCCGAGCAGAACCACAAATTTGGTGATCACTATGTCGAAGTCGACTTTGACCTGAGTGACGTTATGTTCGTCGCGACGTCAAACTCCATGAATATTCCGCCCGCGTTGCTGGACCGGATGGAGGTTATCCGTCTTTCTGGCTACACCGAAGATGAAAAGACGAGCATCGCGCTAAAGTACCTGTTGCCCAAGCAATTGAAAAACAATGGGGTTAAGGACGAGGAGCTTCTGGTGACCGAAGAAGCGGTGCGTGACATCGTTCGCTATTACACCCGTGAGGCCGGCGTGCGGTCGTTGGAACGTGAGTTGTCCAAAATTTGCCGCAAGGTGGTCAAGGGCTTGCAGCTCAAGAAAATGACACCTCAGGTCAAGGTGGATGGTGTCAATCTCAACGATTTTCTTGGTGTGCGCAAGTTCACGTATGGCCGAGCTGAAGAGCAGAACCAGGTGGGGCAGGTGGTGGG
>JANOAP010000074.1:0-3845 GCA_031411175.1 Rhodoferax sp.
GGTGCATTGCCCACCGGGATGTAGCCTTCAGTCACAAGGCGGCGGCGCACATCGGGCGACACAACTGCCTGGAGAGCCGCATCGCTGAGTTTCTTCGCTGCGGCAGGCTCCATGAGGCTGGGCTCAAACAGCCCAAACCACGCACTGGACTCATAGCCGGGAAGCACCTCACTGATGGCGGGCACATCGGGGAACGCCGCCAGCCGCCTGGCGCTGGTCACACCCAGCGCCTTGAGCTTGCCCGCCTTGATCTGCCCTTGCGCATTGCCGATGGCTGCAAACATCAGCTCCACCTGCCCGGCCAGCACATCCTGAATGGCGGGTGCCGTACCCCGGTAGGGGATATTGACAATGAAGGTGCCCGACTGCATCTTGAATGCATCTCCCGCCAGATGCAGCGAGGAACCCACACCACCAATCGCAAAGTTCAGACGGCCCGGTTTCGATTTGGCCAGGGCGATCAACTCGCGCACGTCTTTGGCCGGCAGCGATGGGTGCGCGACCAGGATGGACGGTGACGTGGCCACCAGGGTCAACGGCGTGAAATCCTTGATGGGGTCGAATGGCAGGCTGGGGTAAAGCGCTGCGTTGATGGCATGGCTGGTGAAACTCATCAGCAGCGTGTTGCCATCGGGCGCGGCCTTGGCCACTGCGTCTGCCGCAATGTTGCCACCGGCACCGGGCCGGTTTTCCACAATCACGATACGGCCCAGCTGCTTGCCCATCTCAATGGCCAGAGCACGCGCCAGGGTGTCGGTGGAGCCGCCAGCCGTTGCGCCGACCAGGATGCGAACCGGCGCTGCCCCTTGCGCCATAGCGCCTCGGTTCAAACCAAAAGCTATAAAAATAGTAGCTATGCAAGCAATGAATAAGCGTTTCAGAGGCGATTTTCTAAATTCACTGCCCATGGAGACTGCCCTTTGCAGCGTTAGCATTTTCAACAGCTTGGACACCTTAAACCCCCAGATAGGCGCGGCGCAAGTCATCGCTGGCCAGCAGGTCGCCACTCGACCCTGAAAAGCGGATGGCACCGTTTTCCAGCACGTAAGCGCGCATTGCAATGTCCAGCGACTGGCCGACGTTCTGCTCCACCAGCAAAATCGACAGGCCTTCGCGGTTCAACTGCCCGATCAACGCAAACAGCTCTTCAACCAGCAGGGGCGACAGGCCCAGCGAAGGCTCATCGAGGATCAGCAAGCGGGGCTCCGCCATCAGGCCACGCCCAATGGCCAGCATCTGCTGCTCACCACCGCTCATCGTGCCCGCGAGTTGCTGGATGCGCTCTTTGAGGCGCGGGAAGATGCCGAACACACGCTCCAGATTTTGCGCACGGCGCACACGGGCGCGGGTGAACGAGCCCAGCTCCAGGTTTTCCAGCACCGACAGGTTGGGGAATATCTTGCGGCCCTCGGGCACCTGGATCAGGCCCGCCTTGACCACGTCGCGGTAGTGCGCACCGGAGAGGTCAAGCCCGTCAAACTGCACCGCACCCGCCCAGGCCGGGTAGATGCCGCACAGCACGTTGTTCAGCGTGGACTTGCCCGCCCCATTGCTGCCCAGCAGGGCCACGATTTCGCCCTCGTTCACGTGCAGGTCTACACCACGCAACACCTCGACAGCCCCGTAGCCGCCCTGCAGGTTCTTGATGTCCAGCAAGGTGCTCATGCCGCTACCTTTGCCGCCTGCGCTGGCGCGGCTGCCTCGGCTGCCTTGCGCAGCTTTGCTGCGGTGCCGTGGCCCAGATAGGCCTCGATCACCGCCGGGCTGGCGGTGACCTGGGCGGGCGTGCCTTGCGCAATCAGTTGCCCCTGCGCCAGCACCCACACGTGTTCGGCCAGGTTCATCACGGCCTGCATCACGTGTTCAATCATCAGCACCGTCACACCCGACTGCGCAATGCCGCGCACCACGGGGATCATGTCGCCGATTTCTTGCGGGTTCAGGCCGGCCAGCACCTCATCCAGCAGCAGCAGCTTGGGACGGGTGGCCAGCGCGCGCGCCAGTTCCAGCCGCTTGCGACCTGCCACGGTCAGGTCGGCGGCGGGTTTGTCGAGCTGGCTGGTCAATCCCAACCGCGCCGCCACGGCCTCGGCAGCGGCCAGCGCAGCCACACGGCGCGGCTCGTGCAGGTGCGCGCCCACGGCGATGTTTTCACGCACGGTCTGCGCGGCAAAGGGCTGCACGATCTGGACGGTGCGGGCCAGGCCTGCGCGCGCATTGGCATCGGGGGCTTGGGCTGTGATGTCGCGGCCGTCAAACTCCACGCGGCCCGAGTCGGGTTGATGAAAGCCCGACATCAGCGCAAACAGCGTGGTCTTGCCCGCACCGTTGGGGCCAATCAGCGCGGTCAGGCTGCCCTGTGGCACGGCCAGGCTGACGTTTTGCACGGCCTTCAGGCCACCAAAGCTTTTGGACAGGCCGGTGAGCGTCATGATCGCCGGGCTCGCTGAGGTATTCGTTGGGGCATTTTTCACTTGGCTTTGCCCTTCCAGAGGCTGCTAATGCTCTGCCCTGCACCGCTCAAGCCGCGTGGTGCAAACATGATCATGATGACCAGCACCGTGCCATAGATCACCATGTTGATGCCGGGCAACTGGCCAAACAGGTTGCGTGTGAGGTCGGCCAGCACATGCAGGGCCAGCGCGCCCACAATCGGCCCCCACAGCGTGCCCAGGCCACCAACGATGGCACCCACCAGCGCCTCCACCGAGGTGTGCGAGCCGTAGGCAATGCCAGGGTCAATGTACTGAAACACCTGAACATAGAAAGCCCCCGCGGCACCCATGAAGCTGCCTGACAGCGCAATGGCCCCCAGCTTGATGCGAAACGGGTTGACGCCGGCAGCGCGGGCCGCTTCCTCGTTGTCACGCACGGCTTGCAGATAGGCTCCAAAGCGCGAATGCTTGAGCCAGCAGGTCACGCCCAGGGCCAGCACCACCATGGCCAGCACCAGCATGGCATAGCCCCGACGCGAGTCAAACTGCATGTTCGCAAACCCCTCACGAAGCGGCACCATCAGCCCCACACCGGCGCCTGTAAAGGGCACCGACAGCGCCACGATGCGAAACACCTCGGCAAAGGCCAGCGTCACCAGCGCAAAGTACGAGCCTTTGAGGCCATAGCGAAAGCTCAGGGCACCCACGAACAGGCCCACGCCACCGCTGGCCAGCGCACCCAAGGGCAGAGCCAGCCAGGGGCTCATGCCCCCTTGCAGTTGGGCAATCGCCTGCACATAGGCACCGGTGCCGAAAAACAGCGCATGGCCGAACGAGAATTGACCGCCAAAGCCACCCAGAATGTTCCAGGCCTGTGCCAGCAGCGCGGCATACAGCGCCATCATCACAAAATTGAGGACCACGCCCGAGGAAGACACTTCCAGAAACAGGGCCACGCCCACGCCAAAGATCGCGATGCGCAGCACCTCTTTTTGCAGGGCCGTCATGCCACCTGACGCAGGGCGGGTCATGCTTTCGCTCCAAACATACCTTGCGGACGGAACAGCAGCACCGCAATGAAAATCAGAAAGATGCCAATCTGGCCGAGTGACTCACCCAGATAAAGGCCGCCCAGCGACTCCACCACGCCAATCAGCAAACCACCCAGCAACGCACCCAAAAAGCTGCCCATGCCGCCCAGCACCACGATGGTGAAGGCCACCAGCACAAAGCCGTTGCCTACCTGCGGGTTGACGTAATAGGCGGGTAGCAGGAAACACGCCGCAGCCCCCAGGCACGCCAGACCGATGCCAAAGCTCATGGCATAGACATGGTCCACATCAATGCCCATGAGCTTGGCACCATGCTTTTCTTTAGCCACAGCCCGGATGGCACGGCCCAGGTCAGTGC
>JANOAP010000075.1:0-1767 GCA_031411175.1 Rhodoferax sp.
TACCGCTTCCTGACCGGCGCGGGCAACTACACCGACGACATCACCCAGGCCAACCAGACCTATGCCGTGTTTGTGCGCAGCCCGCACGCACATGCCAACATCAAGGGCATTGACATCGCCAAGGCAAAAGCCATGCCTGGCGTGGTTGAAATCTTTGTGGGCAAAGACCTCGAAGGAAAGATGGGCGGCTTGCCCTGCGGTTGGCTCATCACCAGTACCGACGGCACCCCCATGAAAGAGCCGCCCCACCCGGTGCTGGCACTGGGCAAAGCGCGCTATGTGGGCGACCAGGTGGCGATGGTGATTGCCGAGACGCTGGAGCAGGCCAAGAACGCTGCCGAAGCGGTTGAGGTTGATTACGACGTGCTCACTGCGGTGGTGGATGTGCGCGATGCGGCCAAAGGTACTGCCCTGCATGAAGCTGCTCCTGACAACCATTGCTACAAATGGGCGATTGGCGACAAGGGCGGTGTGGACGCAGCATTTGCCAACGCCGCCCACGTCACCAAGATTGACCTCACCAACAACCGTCTGGTGCCCAATGCCATGGAGCCGCGGGCCGCCATTGGCATGTACAGCCGTGCCACAGAGGAATACACGCTGTACGTGGCCAACCAGAACCCGCACGTCGAACGCCTGTTGATGACGGCGTTTGTGCTGGGCCTGCCGGAACACAAGGTGCGTGTGATTGCGCCCGATGTGGGTGGTGGTTTTGGCTCCAAGATCTTTTTGTACGCCGAAGACGTGGCGCTGACCTGGGCCGCCAAGCAGGTGAACCGCAGCATCAAGTGGACGTGTGAGCGCGGCGAGTCTTTCCTGACCGATGCGCATGGCCGCGACCACGTGAGCCACGCCGAAATGGCCATGGACAAAGACGGCAAGTTTTTGGCCATGCGGGTGCATACCGATGCCAACATGGGTGCTTACCTGTCCACCTTTGCGTCTGCCGTGCCCACCATTCTGTACGCCACGCTCTTGGCTGGCCAATACACCTGCCCGCAGATTTATGTAGAGGTGGATGCCTGGTTTACCAACACCGCGCCGGTGGATGCCTACCGTGGTGCAGGTCGGCCCGAAGCCACCTACCTGCTGGAGCGGTTGGTCAGCCGTTGTGGCTGGGAACTGGGCCTGGGGCAGGACGAAATCCGCAAACGCAATTTCATCAACAGCTGGCCCTACCAGACCCCGGTGGCGCTGCAATACGACGTGGGTGACTACCTGGGTTGCATGACCAAGGCGCAGGACATGGCCGACGTGGCTGGTTTTGAGGCGCGCAAAACCGCCAGCGCCGCCAAGGGCTTGCTGCGTGGTGTGGGTTACTCCAGCTACATCGAAGCCTGTGGCATTGCACCGAGCAATATCGCCGGGGCTTTGGGCGCACGGGCCGGTTTGTTTGAATGCGGTGAAGTGCGGGTACACCCCACGGGCAGTGTGACGGTGTTCACCGGTTCCCACAGCCACGGGCAAGGCCATGAGACCACGTTTGCACAAGTGGTGGCGGCCCGTCTGGGCATTGCAGTCGATGCAGTGGACATCGTGCACGGCGACACCGGGCGTGTGCCGTTTGGCATGGGCACCTATGGCTCGCGTTCCATCAGTGTGGGCGGTGCCGCCATCATGAAGGCGCTGGACAAAATCGAGACCAAGGCCAAGAAGATTGCCGCTCACCTGATGGAGGCCAGCGATGCCGACGTGGAATTCAGCAACGGCGAATTCACCGTCAAGGGCACCGACAAAAAAGTGACTTTTGGCCAGGTGGCATTGACC
>JANOAP010000076.1:0-7335 GCA_031411175.1 Rhodoferax sp.
AAGACGCTGTCGAAATTGCTTACACATTAACAATGAAGGTTACTTCGCTTGACGAAAACATCAATGAAATCAATATTTTGTAATATTGGCATGAGATTTGCTTTGGTAGTAGAGGTCAAGTTTTTTTATAATCACATGGAGTCATGTTTGTGAACAAGTCATCTTCAATTTTTAAACATTCGCTGGTTGCTGGAATTGTCGGTTTAGCGTCTATTTTTGTAGCACCGTCTGCATGGGCAACGCATGGTACACAAGCCATTGTGGATTCGATCAACGGAACCGGCTCTGGGTCGTTCACTGGCTCACTAGTTGCCCCTGACACTGCGAACTGGTACACCTTCCATTCAGGCGGCGGTGCAATCTCGATTCAAACAACTGCAGCAACGTTTGATACATATCTCCATCTCTATGGTTCCTCTGGCGTGCCTGCAGTTGGTGATAACAGGGCCACTTATTCGTTGATTGCGGAAGATGATGACAGTGGCTTAGGCACTCTTTCTTTGATTTCACTGGCTAGCTTGGGTGCAGGCGACTACATCATCGCCGTTGAGCAGTTTGGGGCAGGCGGGGGTGATTACACTCTAACAGTTCGTGGTGACGCATCGCCTATCTCGGATGTGCCTGAGCCTGCGTCAATTGCCCTATTCGGACTTGCTTTGGCAGGTTTGGCAGCGTCGCGCCGCCGCGAAGCCTGATCATCTGCACTGTCCATCAAAGCCTCGCATTCGCGGGGCTTTTTTCATTCTGCCCCGTCGTACAACTTGACCTCAATCCCGGCACGCCACCGTTATTTACCGTTATTTAAAGCCCCGTTTCCCGGTCGCACCTAGCAAGATCTTGGGGGTACAAAACGGCCCTTTTTGCGCCAAACTGCCGACGCAGATCATCAAGGATGGTTTCAAAACTCATTTGCTTTGAATGGGTCCAATGACTGGTCCCGCCGACTGGAATCGAACCAGTGTCCCACGCTTAGGAGGCATGTGCACTATCCACTGTGCTACGGCGAGAGGCTTGCAATTTTAGGAGGCCGTAGTTCTTTGGGCTGTTGCGAAGATACCTAACCGGTCAATTTTACGTGGTTGGACTGCAACTGAAATCGCGAGCCTCCCAATTTATCAATCCCACCGAAATCCCACCAAAAAGTTCTTAGAATCTTGCTTTGCTACTGAATGCCCTTTGGCTTAATCGTCATAAGTCATTGATTCAAAACAAAAAAACAAGTATTTCAAGATATGGATTTTATGGTGTTGCCGCTTAGGAGGCACTCGTTCTATCCATTGAACTACAAGGAGGAGCGCGAATTGTAGGGCCACCCTGCAGGCCGCTTGAAACTCAGTCGTAGGGCAGGGTGAAAATCAGGTCAACGGCACTTTGCTCACCTGTTTGTGCCCGCAAGGTGAACCGGCGCGAGAGGTCGTAAAAGATGTAGACGGTGCCCAGCGTGCCCGCCACACTGCGCTCATACGCCACGTAAAAATTGCTGGAAAGCCGCTTGCCAAGCGTCACTGCAGCGGCACTGGTCGTGCCATCGGCATTGCTGGCTGATCCGCGAAACGACAATTCATCCAGTCCCAATGCCTCGGCCAAACCGCCTGACAGTCCTTTGCCGTTGCCACCCAGCAGGGCCATGGCGGCTTGCTGCAAAACGGCTGACTCGGTACCGCCGTTGGCACCAGACCGCCCGAGCACAAGCCAGGCGAGTTTTTCGGCCTCGACCAACTCGGGCTCGGCATACAGGCGCACGCGTGGCAGCAGCGCCGTACCGCTGATTTGCACCCCTACGCGCACGGCCAGGTTGGGGCGGATGGCCAGGATGTCGAGCGCCGGGTTGTCATAGGGGCCGACGAACCGCAACACGCCTTCTTCGATGTCAAGTGCCTGGCCATAAGCCCTGTACGTGCCTCCTGCGGTGTTGAGTGTTCCTGTGAGACGCGGCGTGCCCCGCGTCGCTGCCGAGCTGGCCAGTGCAAGCGTACCGGCCAGGCGCGCCGTGAGGCCGCGACCCTGCACGCGGAAGTCCGGCCCCATGTCCAGCGTGATGGCGACATCTGGCACCACATGAACCCCCGCAGCGGCTGGCGCCATGCTACCCGCCTGGGTTTGCGCGGGCAGGGCGGCCGGCTTCCTGGTTGATGATTTAACAACCACGTCATTGCCCAGACTGGGCGTGTTCTCGTCAGGCAAAACAAACAGGGCTTGATCGGCCTTGAGCCCACCGCGCACCTCCAGCTTCGCGTCCTGCAACCTGGCCTGAAGCTTTCCGGACACGGCGAGGCGTCGGTCAGCGCGGGCGCTCACCCTCAAATTGGTTGCCTGCGCATCCAGCTCTATCCGTATCCTGGGCAAGCTGGATGGCTGACCGGCAGCCTGTGGAATCCATTGTGCAAAACCACTGGCCAGCAAGTTGCCACCGCCGGTGTTTCCCGTACCTCCCCCTGATGCACCCTGCAGGCTGAATTCCCTGATCTCCAGACGCTGCCCGCTAAGCGTGGTGCGGAGTTTGCCGTTACTGAACTCAATGCCATCGGCGACCGACCGCAATGCCAGACTGTCAGCATTCAAGCTGCCGCTCCACTGGGGGGCCTGGCGTGTGCCCGCCACCGCCATGCTGGCGTCCAGAGTCCCCCGAATTCGCCAGCCTGGGGGGGCCAGCACCGACCAGACGCCCACTTGCGGCATTTGCGCCTTCAGCGTGCCGGACAACGGGGCGTCGCCCGGCCAGTGCCATCCCTGATCGCCGCTCGAAATCCGCGTGCTGATCTCACCCTGTGCAGTGCCTGCCCGCGCACTGTCCCATCGCGCACTGGCGCGCAGATTGTCGCCCTCTGCCGTCAGACTGATCCTCGCGTCTCTCAAGCCTGCACTGGTGGTCAGGCCATTCGCCAAACCATTCGCTGGATCATTCCTACGTGCGCTTTCACCCTCTGCCAGGATGGCGATGTCACCACTGCGGCGCACCAGTGACGCAGTCGCTTTCAGCGTGTCGGCAGCCACCACGTCCCAATCGCCGTCAAACACCAAATCACCCCGCAGGCCCAGGTTGCTTATCGGGGCGCTGCCCAGCACATCGAGCCAGGCCATGGGAATGCCCCGTATTTGCCCCTGCGTGCGGAGTTCCTGGCGCGTACCCAGCTTGCTCCAGCGAACCGGCTTCCAGGCTACGGTGGCAGCACCTGGTACCGGCCCCGTCAGGCTGGCTTCACCGGCGCTGATCTGGAGCAGACTTTCTGCCGCTGTACTTTTCCAGCTGACGATCAGAGGCTGGTTACGGGGTTGGTCAGGCGGTTGGTTGAGGGGCTGCTTAATTTGCGCCATCCAGATGCCCGCCTGCCCTGCATCCTTCATTTGCAGTTGGACCTCGTCGATTGCAAACTGCCATAGGCCTGCTGCGCTGCCCACGCCGCGCCCGCCTGTGGCCCGGGTTGACAGGCTGAAGCGTCGCGCGTCCCGTTGAAGCTGGCCGCTGGCCTTTAGCGTGAGTGCGTCCAGACGGCCTGACAGGTCGGCCTGAATGTCGCGCAAGGCCACCGCCTGGCCGGGGTCTGCAGGCGGCTTTTGAAGATCAAGCTGAGGCACCCGCAGACTCAGTTGCAGCGCAGGGCCTGCGCCTTGCCAGCCACCGGTCCAGGAACCTGTGACCTCGCCACTGCCCAGAACCGAATGCCCCGTCAGCAGCTTGGTCAAGCCGGGCAAAGATTCAAGCCAGCGCGAGGCTTTGGCTGCATCTGAAACGCGCATTGAAAAATCCCCAGCGCCCGCCGCCGCGCTCAATTCGCCGCGAGTCTGGGCCTGCCCCCCAGGCAAGGTCAGTTGCAACTGCCCTTTTGCGGCTTTGCTGGCCAGCACCACGTCAAACTGGCCTTGAAGAAGCGCGTCACCGGTTTGCACTTGCAGGGTTTGCAGACTCAATTGGCCGTGTGCCCACCGGCCTTTGGCAGATGCCGTCTTGATCTGAAGGCCTTTGAGGCGTGACGCATCCGGTTGTAAGGGAGACGGGTGCAACCGGGTGTCAAAATCAATGCCGGTTGCCGTCGAGTTTGCTTTGAGATCGCCGTCGACTCGCGCGGCCGCCAGTTGTGAGTGCAGCGCGGCGGGGTTGATATTTTTCAACGTCGCCCGAGCCTCCCAGCCCGCAAGGCTCCCCGCACGCGCCTGACCGGACGTGCTGGCAGACACATGACCGCTTGCCGAGACATGCCCTCCCGCAATTTTGGCCTCCAGCGTTTCTACCAGCCACTGCCCATGGTTGAAGCTGAAATGCGCCTGGGCTGTGTCGACAGGAACACGATTTAAATCCCAGGGGCCACTCAGCCCATTGGTGACATTTCCCTGGGCTTGCCATGCCGCACTTTCAAACGTTTTTGAGGTTGCGGCTTGGGTGTCTGGCTGGACCTTCACATTCCCGCTCAGCAAGGTGTGCGGCGCATCTGGCCACAGCGCGGCCAGGTTCAAGTGGGTGAAGCTGGCGTCGGCCTTGACTACCGGTTGCGCCGTCCAGGGGCTGATTTGTGCAGCCAACGCGGCCTGCATCGGCAGGGCCACGGCGCCCGGCTTACCGGGCTTGGCCTGCCTTGCTGGCCCCGCAGGCACTGACGAGCTTGCCGGGCGCACCGTTGCCTGAACGTCCAGCAGCGCGGCAGGCCCGCCCGCCAGATTGCCTTTTGCCGACGCGGTGGCCGTCAGGGCCAGCGGCTGTGCATTGCCGGGAATGCTTGTCTGTAGGTCGCCCTGCAATTGGGCGTCCAGCGTCAGCGGTGCGCGCGCCAGCAGGCCGGCCTGGGCGCGGTAGTGGCCAGCGGCTAGCTGCGCATGATCGAGCTTGAGGATGTGGCGTGTGCCTTCAAACTGATAGTGGCCGGATAGCTCTGTGGCTTGAACGCCGCCGGTGTTGCCCCATCGCACAAAATCAATCACAAAGGTCAGATCAACCTGAAATGGCAACACCAGGTCGTCCAGTGGCGTCGTGTCTGTCGTGGGCCGTTGGTCATTGATAGCGAGTTGACCCATGTGCACGGTGTCTAGCTGCAGGCGGCGGTCCAGCAATGCCATGGGCTGCCACACCAGATCGATCTGGCGGGCCTCAACCACCAGGCCATTTTTCTCCCAGCGCAGAAGGCCAATATGACCGCCCCAGCGCAACGTGCCTTGCACACCTTCAGCACGCAGCGTCTGCCCGGCAGGCAGGTAGCGTGACGACTGGTTGATGGCGGTGGCCAGGGATGTGTCGCTGTCGGCCCAGACCCACAAGGCCGCTACCGCAGCAATGGCCATCAACGCAACGAATGCCAATGCACCTGCGGACAAAAGGAAAAAATTGCGCGCCCGCTTCATCAGAAGGTGAACCCCACATTCAGATGCAGGCGGAACTCGCGGGTGGCAACGCCGTAGGCCACGTCCATTTGCAGCGGCCCCACGGGGCTGCGCCAGCGCACGCCTGCACCCACGCCCAACTTGGCGCGCAGCTCTGACGGCGTGTCCGCCACGGCCCCCGCATCCAGAAAAACCGTGCTCTCCCAGGCTGTGACGCTGCCGTTGACGACGATGGGGCGCTGCCACTCAAAGCTGCCCACGGCCAGATAACGGCCAGCCGTGATCGTTCCGTCGGCTTGCTCGCGGCCGACGCTGCGGTAGGCATACCCGCGCACAGATGTGTCACCGCCGGTCAGAAAAAGCTGTGTGCTGGGCAACTCGGCACCGGCGCGCGCCAGCACCATGCCGCCTTCAGTACGAACCGTGATGCGACCCGCGCGCGCCATTGCGCGTGAGCCGGGCCGGGCCGCATCCAATGACCAAACCCCGAGCCAGCGTGCCTGCGCGCGGACAAACGGCTGGCTGTTGTCGCCCAACGTCATGCCACCCCCCAGTTCGGCACCCAGCCCATAGCCGCTGGATGGAAAGGGCAGGCTGTCGAAATTGCGCTGGGTCCACGCGTAATTGGCCGTGATGGCGTTCGCGGTCGATGAAAAGTTGCCTGCCGAATCCTCGGCCCGGTCGTACTGGAGGTAATAGTTGCGGTCGACCTGGTCCCCGGTTTGCGTTCTGCCCAGCCGGTAGCGCTGGCTCAGCACCTCGAAACTCCCTGAGGTCTGGCGCTGGAACAAGGCAGATGTCACCCACCGCGTGCCGTTCTCATCTGGCGGCGAGGTGAGTTCTGTGCCCAATGATTTGGTGGCCCGGTCCAGCGAGAGTTTGGACACGGCCCGCCAGTCGATACCTGGTACTTTGTGATGCGTGTGCTCCATTGAAAGACGCAGCCCGCTGTCGGTGCTGCCGCCCACGCCCAGCACGAGCTTCTGAAGCTTGGCCTCGCGAAGCTGCACCAGCACAGGCGCTGCCTCCGGATTGCCAGCCGTGTCCAACGTGACAAACACCGAATCAAAAAAGCCGCTGTCCGTCAGTCTTTGCTGCGCTGCCACCAGTTGGCTCTGGTCATAGTTCGATCCCGTCGGCAGCCGTGCCAGGCGGCTCACGACCTGGGCGTCAAACCGCTGGTTGCCGCTGATCTGCAAAGCGCCCAGCCGGTAGGCCGGCCCAGAGTCCAGCGTGATGCTCAAACGGGCCAGATTGGCATCCGGGTCAATGTCGGCGCGACTGTCCAGAACCTGCCCCACCGGGTAATGTTTTGACGTCAGCAAGCGCAGCGCGTCGGTCTTGGCTGCAGCCCAGGCCGCCTGGGTAAACACCGCGCCTTGGCGCAGGGACCAGGCCGCGCGGATGGCGCGCCGTTGCTCGCGTGCCGACTCATCCTGCGCAATCGCACCGCTGAATTCGATGTTGACGTCGCTTATTTTGACGCTCTCACCGGGCTGCACGGTGATGGTGATGTGCCGCGCGGCAGCCGGGTTCTGCGGGGTCTCTGCCACCGCCAGTTGCACCTTGGGCGCGAAATAGCCCAAGGTGCCCAGTAGTTCCTGCACGTTGTGCTCGGCGGCTGTCATCAGGCGAGACAGTTCATTGGCGTCAAGATCGCTCAACTCGCGGTAGCGCGTCAGCTCAATATGGCGCAACAGGTAGTCGCGAATATCAGCCGGTGCTTCAATCGCCATGTCAAACGCCATCGCTTTGGGAGCCACCTCCACGGTCACGGGTGAGGCTGCCAGGGCAGGCTGAACTTGCGACTGACTTTGCGATTGGGCCGGTGATGGGGCCTGAATCTGGGTCTGCGCCTGTAATGGGATCGCCCAGAGAGCAGC
Source organism: Rhodoferax sp. (assembly GCA_031411175.1). Taxonomy (GTDB): domain Bacteria; phylum Pseudomonadota; class Gammaproteobacteria; order Burkholderiales; family Burkholderiaceae_C; genus JANYCG01. Next base: position 7,194 of record JANOAP010000076.1, read on the forward strand.
CCAAAGAAAAAAAGCTGGCCCCAGAACCAGCTTTTGCGTCAATGTGAGTTTCAGTTTTTCGTCTCTTCGCCCTGTCATCTGCCTATTTTGACAGCAAGCGCATCGCGTCTTCCAGACCCTTGATGGTGAGGGGGAACATGCG
>JANOAP010000077.1:0-2898 GCA_031411175.1 Rhodoferax sp.
GTTGCGGGTAGCAGTGCCGTATGGCGAGTTGTCCAGCGCCCAATTACGTGTGCTCGGCAAAATTGCCCGCGACTACGACAAGAAAGAGCAGAACAACATCGACAAAGCCAATCCCGGCCTGAGCGACTTGTCCTCCCTGCCCTCGGGCGTGGGCCACTTCACCACGCGCCAGAACGTGCAGTACAACTGGATTCCGCTCAACAAGTCGGCCGACGTGATGGACCTGCTGGCCAGCGTCAACATGCATGGCATCCAGACCAGCGGCAATTGCATCCGCAACATCACCAGCGACGAGCGTGCCGGGATTGCGGTGGATGAGGTGGCTGACCCGCGCCCGTTTGCCGAAATCATGCGCCAATGGAGCACCCTGCACCCCGAGTTCGCGTTTTTGCCACGCAAGTTCAAGATCGCCATCACCGGTGCCAAGGAAGACCGCGCAGCCACCTACTGGCACGATGTCGGCCTGCATGTGGTCCGCAATAGCGACAACGGCAACGACAACGACATCGGTTTCCGCGTGATTGTGGGCGGTGGCATGGGCCGCACCCCCGTCATTGGCACGGTGATTCGCGAGTTCCTGCCCTGGAACCAGATCCTCAACTACCTCGAAGCCGTGGTGCGTGTGTACAACCGCTGGGGCCGTCGCGACAACATCTACAAGGCCCGCATCAAGATTCTGGTGAAGGCCGAAGGCGCACGCTATACCGACGAAGTGGAAGCCGCATACCGCCAGATTCTGGACGTGGACGGTGCGCCGCACACCATCACCCAGGCTGAGCTGGACCGGGTGTCTGCCTCCTTCGTGCCCCCGGCACTGACCTGCAACCGCAGCGACGCCGACCAGAAGATTGCCAACATCCTGCGCGCTGCGGCTGAAGACGACGTGGAATTTGGCCGCTGGCTGAAACAGAACGTGACAGCCCACAAGAACCCTGACCTGCGCGCTGTGACCCTGTCATTCAAGCGCCTGGGCTATGCCCCCGGCGACGCCACCGCTGACCAGCTGGACGGTGCCGCACTGCTGGCCGACCAGTTCTCAGCCGGTGAGGTCCGCGTGACGCACGACCAGAACCTCGTCTTGCCCTGGGTGCGTTGCGACCAGTTGCCCGAGCTGTGGCGTGCGGCCCGCAAGGCAGGCTTTGCCCGCCCCAACATCCGCCTGCTGACCGACATGATCGCCTGCCCTGGCGGCGATTTTTGCTCGTTGGCCAACGCGCGTTCGTTGCCGATTGCCGAAGCCATCACCGAGCGCTATCAAGATCTGGACGAGCTGCATGACCTGGGCGAAATCGACCTGCACATCAGCGGTTGCATCAACTCCTGCGGCCACCACCACAGCGGCCACATCGGCATTTTGGGCGTCGACAAAGACGGCAAAGAGTGGTACCAGGTGTCGCTGGGCGGGTCTGACGGCTCCGCGCTGAGCGGTACCCCGGTGGCTGGCAAAGTGGTGGGGCCATCGTTTGCCGCTGATGAAGTGGCCGATGTGATCGAGGCGCTGCTGGACACCTTCCGTCGCGAACGCGTTGCATCGGAGACTTTCATTGCGACTTTGCGTCGCGTGGGTGCCGAGCCCTTCAAGCTGGCCGCCAACGCCATGCGGACCAGCACCGGCAAGACATCGCTGGCCGCCCAAGATACCGTTGCCGAGGCTGCATGATCATGAACAAGACTATAAATTTAATAGCTGGTGAAGCCCATTCTGCGGGGTCTAACAGCCAAAAAACATTGGAAATCGCCAATGATGCTGACCCACGCACCGTCTTGCTGGACGGCGTGGCGCGCATCGACCTGAACTTCCCCAAGTTCACTGACGGGCGCGCCTACAGCCAGGCGTTTCTGCTGCGCCGCCGCCTGGGCTTCAAGGGTGAGATTCGCGCGACCGGTGACGTGCTGATCGACCAACTCGTGCAAATGCAGCGCGCCGGTTTCGATTCCGCCGTGCTGCGGGCAGATCAGGACGTGGCCTTTGCCCAACGCCAGTTTGACCGCTTCAGCGCGTTTTACCAGGGCAGCGCCGTGGGTACGGCGCCGCATTTCTTGCAGGCCGCATGATGGAAAACCAGTCATCCTTGGCGTCATCCCTATCGTCATCGTTTTCGCCAGCCGCACGCGCTTCGGCGATTGCGTTGAACGCGCGCGCATCCGGCAATTTCGCGGCCAAACTGGCCGAAACCCAGGCTTTGCTGCAACAAGCTGCGACTGATTACGCATCTGCCAAAAACGGCGAAGCCGCTCTGGTCACCCAGGCCTCCAGCCTGGGGGCCGAAGACATGGTGGTCAGCCACCTGATCAACAGCCTGGCGCTGAATATTCCGATCTTCGTGCTGGAAACCGGCATGCTGCACGCCGAGACCCTGCAGGTGCTGGAAGCGCTCAAGGCCTCATCCCGCGCGCCGGTCAATGTGTACAAGCCGTTGAACGAAAGCGTGGTGCAGTTTGTCTCGCGCGAAGGCAAGGACGCCATGTACAAGAGCATTGACCTGCGCAAAGCCTGCTGCGGCATTCGCAAGATGGAACCGCTGGAGCGCGCCCTGGCTGGCAAAAAAGCCTGGATCACCGGCCTGCGCCGCGAGCAATCTGGCGCGCGCGCCGAGGTGCCGCTGATTGACACGTCGGATGAAAAGCGCGTCAAGCTCAACCCGCTGGCCAACTGGACCTGGGGCGACGTGTGGCACTACATCAGCGTCAACCACGTCGCCTACAACCCACTGCATGACCAGTTTTTCCCCAGCATTGGCTGCGCGCCCTGCACCCGCGCTATCAGCCTGGGCGAGGACTTCCGCGCCGGCCGCTGGTGGTGGGAAGACGAGGCCGCCAAGGAATGCGGCCTGCACGTGAAAGAAGAGGAACCCGCCGTGTCGATGATCGGAGCCCGCCCATGAATGCGCCGTTGAC
>JANOAP010000078.1:0-4738 GCA_031411175.1 Rhodoferax sp.
GCCGTCGCGGCCGTACACCACCAGCGCATGCTCGGCGCCCAGGCGCTGCAGGGCCCGCACCTGGATGCCGACCAGGTCGGGGTGGAACACGCCCATCAGAATGTTGGGCGCGCTGGCCGGGTTGGTCAACGGGCCCAGCAGGTTGAAGATGGTCTTGATGCCAAGCTCCTTGCGCACCGGTGCCACGTTTTTCATGGCCGGATGGTGGTTGGGCGCAAACATGAAACCCAAACCCGCCTGGTCGATACATCGGGCAATGGCACCGGCGGTCAGATTGATGTTGACGCCCAGCGACTCCATCACGTCGGCGCTGCCGCTCTTGCTGCTGACGCTGCGGCCCCCGTGCTTGCTAACCTTGGCCCCGGCGGCTGCGGCCACAAACATGGCGCAGGTCGAGATGTTGAAGGTGTGCGAACCGTCACCACCCGTACCCACAATGTCCACCAGATGGGTCTTGTCCACCACGTTGACCTTGGTGGAGAACTCGCGCATCACTTGCGCTGCCGCCGTGATTTCGCCAATGGTTTCCTTCTTCACCCGCATGCCGGTGATGAGGGCAGCCATCATCACGGGCGACAGCTCGCCGCTCATGATCTGGCGCACGATGTGCAGCATCTCGTCATGAAAAATCTCGCGGTGTTCGATGGTGCGCAGCAGCGCTTCCTGGGGTGTGATCTTGGCGGTGTGGGGCATGGGGAGTCTCCTTAAAAATTGGGTGCGTCGGTGGTGCGTCGGGGGTGGGTCGGCAGGTAGTGCGTCTGCAATGCGGGGTGCCTGGCGGGAGGGTCAGGCGCGGTTCTCTGACAGCGCCAGCTTGATGCCGAAATAAACAAACAAGGCCCCAGCGCCGCGCTCAAGCCAGCGCACGGCTGCGCCAACACCCGCAGAGCGCGTGTCGGTAAACCGCTCGGACAGCCACGCGGCCCCCAGGCCATAGCCGATATTGATGGGCAGGGCGTTGACATTGAAGATCAACCCCAGCAACGCAAAGCTCAAGGTCTTGTTGGGTGCATCGGGTGCAATGAACTGCGGCAGGAAAGCCAGAAAGAACATGGCGACCTTGGGGTTGAGCGCATTGGTCCAGAAGCCCCGCAGGAACAGGGTTTTCAGATTTTCAGATTCATTTTGGCCACTAGCCCGCTGGGGATGGCCTTCAGCAGCTACCAAATCAGTAGCAACCACTTTCTTGCCAGGCCGCAGCATGGCCACGCCCACGTACACCAGGTAAGCCGCTCCCAGCCATTTGAGCACCGTGAATGCCGTGGCCGATGCGGCAATCAGCGCACTCACACCAATGGCCGCCGCTGCAATGTGCACAAAGCAGCCCGCCGTGATACCCAGCGCCGCAACCACGCCTGCGCGCGCACCGCTACGCATACCACTGGCCATGATGAACAGCACGTCGGGGCCAGGCGTGAGGTTGAGCAGCAAGCCAGCCGCGATGAAGAGGTGAAGGTTTTCAATGCCCATGGAAGAAACCACGAATAGCAGCAATGGCCTGGTCTATGCCTTGGGCGTCCACATCCAGGTGGGTTACAAAACGCAGACGGTACAGGCCCGTCACCAAGATGCCACTGGCTTTCAAATGCGCCAGCAGATCGGCAGACCGGTCCCGGGCGCTGCCCGCGAGATCGACAAAAACGATATTGGTTTGTGGCGACTCCACCTTCAAATCAGGCAAGCCCGCCAGCCCATCCGCCAGACGCCGCGCCAGGGCATGGTCTTCAGCCAGCCGCGCCACGTGATGGTCCAGCGCATGGATGGCCGCTGCGGCCAGAATGCCGGCCTGGCGCATGCCGCCACCGGCCATCTTGCGCACGCGATGCGCGCGGGCAAGGAAGTCACGGCTGCCGCACAAGGCCGAACCCACGGGCGTGCCCAGGCCCTTGCTGAAGCACACTGAAACGCTGTCAAAACACCCGGCAATGCGCTTTGCTTGGTCTATGTAGCCCCCACGCTCCCCCACAGCGTGTGGGTCGCTGCCCCCCGAGGGAGCTAATTTGGCTACGCCGCTCTCCGAGAACCCTAGGGGCGGCCCGTCGGGAAATTGCTTGCTCGTATATTGATGAGCCTGCGCCACCGCCGCGTTGAAAAGGCGCGCACCATCCAGGTGAGTGTTCAATCCCTTGTCTTTGGCCAGGCGCGTGGCCTGCTGCACATAGTCAAACGGCAACACCTTGCCGCCGAATGTGTTCTCCAACGCCAGCAGGCGACTGCGGGCAAAGTGCGCATCGTCAGGCTTGATGGCGGCTTCGATGTCGGCCAGTGACAGCGTGCCATCCGGCTGATGCTCCAACGGCTGCGGCTGCACACTGCCCAGCACCGCGCCGCCGCCGCCCTCCATGCGGTAGGTGTGTGCCATCTGGCCCACGATGTACTCGTCGCCCCGCTGGCAGTGGCTCAGGATCGCGCACAGATTGCTTTGGGTGCCGGTCGGCATGAACAGCGCCGACTCAAAGCCGAGCATGGACGCGATCTTGTCCTGCAAAGCGTTGACCGTGGGGTCGTCGCCAAACACGTCGTCTCCCACCGGAGCGGCCATCATGGCCGCGCGCATGGCCTCGGTAGGTCGGGTGACGGTATCGCTGCGCAAGTCAACATTTTTCATGGATTAGCTCTCTGGCCTTTGTCTTATATAGCTAGTTTGCTATCAAATACGCTGCAACCCAATAGGGGACAGGCGCGCATGAGATTTCAGTGCAGTGCCTTAACCGCATTGTCACCGCACTCGAACGCATGCCAAAGTCAAAGCTGGCGCGAAGCTCGACGCTTGCGGTACGAGCGGGCGCGTTCATGGTTCATGACATGGGAACAAACTGGCGCTCTGCGCACCAGGCGTCAAAGATCTGCCGCAGGTCGTCAGGAATCGAGAACAGGAAATCAACATTGAGCGGATGGCTTGCCTGCATGAAATGGCGCACGGCGTCGAGCAGCACATCGCCTTGCCTGCGGTCTTTGTCGCGCTTGACTGGGTTGCGCTCGGGTTTATCGGCCAGCCAGAGCTTGTGCAGGCCCATGAAGCGGGGGTCGGGCACCGTCAGCGGGCAGGCCCGCCCGCGTTCGGTGGCGACGACAGCGCTGACAGGGCTGCCCAACAGCAGCCATTCCTGCTCGATCAATGTTTGCATGGGCGCGAAGGCTTCTTGTTTTGGCAACGGGTGACAACTGGGCGCGGCCAAAAGCTCTACCTCGTAACCGTCAGCATCCAGCGCCTGGTAGGGCTTGCGCGGGTTGATTTTGTAGCTGGGGTCGATGCTTCTTAAAACGCTGAAAAGGGTTTTGCGCGTTTTTCTCTCTACGTCGGTCCCTGCAAAGGTCAATGATGCCGGCGTGTCCCGGCACCAGGTCAAGTCAAAGTCTTGCGTTTCCTCGTTGCCCGCCGGAAAGATAGCATTTGCGGCCCATTCATAGCCCGAAAATGCGTTCGTCCCCACGACCATCAGGTCCGTGCCCAGCAAACCTTCGATGTCCAGCTTGCGCAAAATTTCAGCCTGCTTGTCAGGCAGCGTGGGCATCCGCAAGCGGCGATACAGTGTTGAGCGGGTTTGAATCAGCGCGTCTGCGGAAGCCGCGCGCTCCAGCGCCTCATTTTTTTCTGCCGTAAACGCTTCAAACTGCTGTTCGGTTTCCGGGTTCCGCACACCGTGGCTGGTGCCGTTGTCTGTCCCGCTTTGTTTGACATACAGGTATTGACCGCCTGAACGTTCGGCCCAATACATTGACGCTGGCAACTTCTGGAGTGACTGACGAGCGCTCAGCCAGAAACTGTAGGCCTGTTCCAGATTGGCCGCCAAGCGTTGTGCATCGCTCGAAAACGGCAGGTATTGATGCTTTTCATAGACCATAAGTCTTTGATTTTAAACATTTTGCACCGAATGCATGGATTTGAACGCGCCTACGGTGCAAAACTATCAAGAATAGTGTCAGCAACCCTCAAAGGCCCGTGCCTTTCAATCCAAAAAGTTTTTCAGCATTGCATGACCATGCTCGGTCAGGATGGACTCCGGATGGAACTGCACGCCTTCAATGCGCACATGCTGCGGCATCGACTTGTGCCGCACGCCCATGATCTCACCGTCGTCCGTCCAGGCGGTGACTGCCAGCACGTCAGGGCATGTGGCGCGCTCAATCGCTAGCGAGTGGTAGCGGTTGACGGTGAATGCCTGCGGCAACCCGGCGAACACGCCCTCTTGCGTGGTGCTGATGACGCTGGTCTTGCCGTGCATCAACTGCTGCGCCCGGATGATCTTGCCGCCAAAGGCCGCTCCAATGCTCTGGTGCCCCAGGCACACGCCCAGAATCGGCAGCTTGCCCGCAAAGTGCTGGATCGCGGCGACCGAGATGCCCGCCTCGGCGGGCGAACACGGGCCGGGTGACACCACCAGGCGGTCTGGCGCGCGCGCTGCGACTTCTTCCACCGTGATTTCGTCATTGCGGAACACCTCGACCTCAGCCCCCAGCTCGCCAAAATACTGGACGATGTTGTAGGTGAAGCTGTCATAGTTGTCGATCATCAGCAGTCTGATTTTCTTGCTTGTTGGGTTCGTCATGACGGTCACTCCAAGCCTTCTTCTACCAACTCCGCCGCCCGCAATAGCGCCCGCGCCTTGGCTTCGGTTTCCTTCCACTCGAGCTCGGGCACCGAGTCGGCCACCACGCCGGCGGCTGCCTGCACGTAGAGCATCTGGTCCTTGATGATGCCGGTGCGAATCGCAATGGCCACATCCATATCGCCCGC
>JANOAP010000079.1:0-4545 GCA_031411175.1 Rhodoferax sp.
CACGGCGATGTGGATCGCTTTTCGGTGGGTTGCGTCATGGTGTGCGTCTGGGCGTGTGGGCGCTAGAGTGTTCTGCGCAGGTAAAGGAGGAGCCCGCAAAGCGGGCGGGGGACACGGAGCAAAACGCTCAGCCGCCCCACCTCCCAGCCGGGCAGAAACGCCGAAGTTCATCGGCACGCCACCCACCAGAAATCCTGGTTGCAGGCCCGCGTTTTCTAGTATCCAGGTCAGCATGGCTGTGGTGGTGGTCTTGCCATGGGTGCCTGCCACGGCAAGCACGTGGCGGCCCGCCAACACATGCTCGGCCAGCCATTGCGGACCACTGGTGTAGAGCGCACCGGCGTCCAGAATGGCTTCCATTAACGGGAACTTGGGTGTGCCGTCGGGAAGGTGCGCTCGGCTGACGACGTTGCCTATGACGAATATGTCCGGTTTCAGCGCCAGCTGGTTGGCAGCAAAGCCTTCGATCAGCTCGATGCCCAGGCCGCGAAGCTGGTCGCTCATGGGCGGGTAGACGCCACTGTCGCAGCCGGTGACTTTGTGGCCCGCTTCGCGTGCCAGCGCGGCCAGGCCGCCCATGAAGGTGCCGCAGATGCCAAGAATATGAATGTGCATGGCCCGATTTTAGACAAAATACAAGCCATTTGGCCTTCTGGCCCACGCCGAACGGGCTCAAGCAGCTACTGAAAATATAGCAATCTGCCTATGGGCAGGCGATGAAGGCTCAACGCGGAAAGCGCTCGCGCAGTTTCATCTTCCAGAATTTACCGGTGGACGTGCGCGGCACCGCCTCGATGAACTCGTAGCGCTCGGGCAACTGCCATTTGGCGAAGCTCTTGCCCAGCAGCAGGGTGTTGAGTTCGGCAGGGGTGGCGGCAAGACCTGCTTTCAGCACCACGCAGGCTAGCGGGCGCTCGCTCCATTTTTCGTCGGGGATGGCAATCACAGCAGCCTCGGCCACGGCGGGGTGACCCATCAGCGCGTTGTCCAGATCGACCGAGCTGATCCACTCGCCGCCAGACTTGATCAAGTCTTTGGTGCGGTCGGTGATCTTCACAAAGCCGAGGGCGTCCATGCTGGCGACGTCGCCTGTGCGCAGCCAGCCGTCTTCGGTGAACTTCTCGGCCTCTACGGGCACCTCGTGGTAGCTGGCGGTGATGAAGGGCCCGCTGACCTGAATCTCCCCCACGCTTTTGCCGTCCCAGGGTTGGTCCTGCCCGTCTTCGCCACGCACACGCAGGTCCACCAGCGGCACGGGCACCCCGGCCATCGCGGCACGGCGGTAGCGCTCGTCCAGCGGGGCGTCCACCAACTCGGCCTTGGGGTATGACACGGTAGCCAATGGCGATGTTTCCGTCATGCCCCAGCCTTGCAGCAGCCAGATGCCGTGAGCGTCAAACGCGCGTATCAGTGCCTCGGGCACCGCAGCACCTCCCACCAGCGAGCGCATGCCCTTGGGCAGCTTCCAGCGGCCCTGGTTGGGCGAGCCATCGCGTTGTGCAGCGTCATAGGTCTGGATCAGGCTCATCCAGATGGTGGGCACGCCCAACGACAGGCTGGGTGGCTGCAGGGTCATCAGGTCCAGCAAATCATCAGGGTGCAGGTGCGGGCCGGGGAAGACAAGCTTCACGCCCATCATCACCGCGCCATAGGGCACGCCCCAGCAGTTGGCGTGAAACATGGGGGTGACGGGCAGCACGCTGTCGGTGCCTTTCAAACCCCAGAAGTCGCCCAGGCAGCCGACCAGCGTGTGCAAAATGGTGGAGCGGTGCGAGTAGGCCACGCCCTTGGGCCGTCCGGTGGTGCCCGAGGTGTAGCACATAGCCACCGGGTCGTTCTCATCATGTGGCGCATAAACGAAGCTTTTGCCATCGGCCTGGGCCAGCAGGGTTTCGTAATTGATGAATTCGGGCGGCACGGCAGCCCCGGAAAACGGGAACACGATGACTTTTTCAAAGGTGTGCAGGTGGGCAAACTGTTTGTACAGCGGCAGCAAGGTGTCGTCGATCACCAGAAACCGGTCTTTGGCGTTACCCGCAATCCAGCCCAGCTCGTCGGGCGACAGCCGCAAGTTCAGTGTGTGCATCACGCCTGCGGCAGCGGGAATGGCAAAGTAGCACTCCAGGTGGGCATGGTGGTTCCAGCACAGGGTGGCCACGCGCTCGCCTTTTTGCAGGCCCAGCCCTTTGAGTGCGGCGGCAAAAGCGCGCGTGCGCTGGTAGAACTCGCCGTAAGTATGATGGCGCAGGGATTTGTCGGGAAGGCGCGAGACGATCTCGCTTTTTGGGAACAGGGTGCCCGCGCGCTCCAGCAAGTGATTGAGCGACAGCGGGGTGTTCATCATCGTGGCGCGCATGGGTTTCCTTGGGTGACGGGGTATCCGGGCCGGTATGGCAAGACAATGTAGGCCTGCAGCCCCAGCCGATCAATACACAATATCCCTTGATGGACACGATAAAAACCGAAATAGCGGCCGTGGCCGCACGCCTGGTGGTCGAGGAAGGGCTGGAGTATGGCCCGGCCAAGCGGCGAGCGGTGAAGGAAATGAAGCTGCCCGCCCGTACGGCACTACCCGGCAATGATGACATCGAAGATGAAGTGCGGGATTACATTTCGCTGTTCTGTGCTGACACCCAGCCATTCGAACTGACCGCCTTGCGCCAGCATGCCGTGGCCTGGATGGAGCGCATGGGTGCATTCCGGCCCCATCTGGGGGGTGCGGTCTGGCATGGTACCGCCACGCGGTTAAGCGATATTTATATTCAATTATTTTGCGATGACTCCAAATCGGCGGAGATTGCGCTGATTGACTTGCGGGCGAACTACGTACCGCGTACCGTCACTGGCTTCAACGGTGAGTCGGTTGATGCTTTAAGCGTGCACAGCTTTTGCAAGGATCTTGACGAGGAGGTGGGTGTACACCTGCTGGTTTATGACTATGATGACCTGCGGGGTGCCCTCAAGTCTGATGCCAAAGGCCGTGCACCGCGCGGCGATCTGGCGGCAGTGCGCGATTTGTTGCATGATGCGGATCCCAATTCAAGCCCATGAGCCAAGTCGATCCGCCTCCCTCTGAACCCATGCCCCCAGGGTCTGGAATCGGCCGCCGCAACGTGATGATGGGTGCGGTGGCTGGTGTGGCTGCCGTGGCCGGAATTGCGGTGGGCTGGTGGCGCTCTTCACCTCCGTCTCATTCGGGTGGTCCGAAGTCGGCAGAAGGTAAAGGCGGGACGTACCAGGAACGTGACGGCGCACTGGCGAGCTTCTGGCAGCTTCAATTTGCGACGCCTGATGGAAAGTCACTGAATATGGCATCCTTGCGTGGGAAGCCTTTGTTGCTGAACTTCTGGGCCACCTGGTGTCCGCCGTGCGTTGAGGAGCTGCCACTAATTGAACGCTTTTTTAGGGAAAACTCGAAGAACGGTTGGCAAGTGCTGGGATTGGCGGTGGACCAGGTCGCGCCAGTAAACGCTTTTCTAAACAAGATGCCGCTTTCTTTTCCCATCGCAATGGCTGGCATGGCTGGCGTTGAACTGAGCAAGACGCTCGGTAACCTCAGCGGTGGTTTGCCCTTTACGGTTGTCGTGGGTAAAAGTGGGGACGTCTTGCAACGTAAAATGGGGCGCGTGACACCGGACGATCTGCATAGCTGGGCGCAGTTGATCTAGCCGCGAAGACACCTTCTCAGGCAGCGTACGCGGTCGTTCATCAATATTTCTGCAATCGCTGTTTGAGTGAGTTGCGTGGAAATTTCACTGAAATATTGAAAAATAGAAGACGTTGACTGTAAATAGATACAATTTAATGCGAATTCGTCAGTTGTATTTCAAAAAACGTTGGAGATCTCATGGACTTACGCAAACTCAAGACACTCATTGATCTGGTGTCTGACTCAAACGTCTCAGAACTGGAAATTACGGAAGCTGAAGGCAAGGTGCGCATCGTTAAGGGCGGTGGCACCGTCATGCAGGCGTATGCAGCTCCAATGATGCAAATGGCATCCGCGCCTCAGGCACCCAGCGCAATGGTTGCGGACGTGCCAGTGGCGGTCGCTGCGCCGGTGGTGGCCGATCATGTGGTGAAGTCCCCCATGGTGGGTACGTTTTATCGAAGCGCTTCACCCGGCGCCAGAGCATTTGTTGAGGTGGGGGACTCCATCAAGGCTGGCGAGACCATTTGCATCATCGAAGCCATGAAAATTCTCAATGAAATCGAGGCAGACAAGTCCGGCACCGTTTCTCGCATCCTGTGCGAGAACGGTCAGGCGGTTGAATACGGACAAGCCTTGTTCGAGATTGAGTAAGGCAGCCCGACCTCATGTTCAAGAAAATTCTGGTCGCCAACCGTGGTGAGATCGCCCTTCGAATCCAGCGTGCCTGCCGCGAGCTGGGCATCAAGGCCGTCATGGTCTATTCCGAAGCAGACCGAGACGCGAAATACGTCAAGCTGGCCGAGGAAGCCGTTTGCATCGGACCCGCATCATCGGCGCTGAGCTACCTCAACATGCCGGCGATTATTTCGGCGGCAGAAGTGACGGATGCCGAG
>JANOAP010000080.1:0-12646 GCA_031411175.1 Rhodoferax sp.
CGGCGGTGATCGCGGCCGGCATCATCCCCGCCGGGTTGGAAATGATGGACAAGCCCATGACCGCAGCCGTCGAGGACTATGTGCACGCGGGTTACGACCTGACAGCGGCGGCGATTTTGCTGTGCGAAAGCGATGGCACCCCCGAAGAGGTAGAAGAAGAAATCGGCCGAATGAGCGATGTGCTCAAACGCTGCGGTGCCACCGCCATTGCCATCAGCCAGAACGAGGCCGAGCGCCTGAAGTTCTGGAGTGGCCGCAAGAACGCCTTCCCCGCCAGCGGGCGCATCAGCCCCGACTACATGTGCATGGACTCCACCATTCCGCGCAAGCGTCTGGCCGACATCCTGCTTGCCATCGCGGAGATGGAGAAAAAATACAAGCTGCGCTGCGCCAACGTCTTCCACGCGGGCGACGGCAACCTGCACCCGCTGATTCTGTTTGATGCCAATGACGCAGACCAGTTGCACCGCTGCGAGCTGTTTGGTGCCGAGATTCTGGAAACCAGCGTGGCCATGGGCGGCACGGTGACGGGTGAGCACGGCGTGGGCGTGGAGAAACTCAACAGCATGTGCGTGCAGTTCAGCGCAGCAGAGAACGAGCAGATGTTTGGCGTGAAGCGGGCGTTTGACCCCCAGGGGCTACTGAACCCCGGCAAGGTGATTCCCACGCTGAACCGCTGTGCCGAATACGGCAAGATGCTGGTGCGCGGCGGGCAGATCAGCCACCCGGATCTGCCCCGGTTTTAGGGAGGCCGCGCTTACCGAAGTACCCGTATCGTGCTTCAAGCTTCGTCATCGCGAGCGTAGCGCGGCGATCCATGCCTCAGACGGTGCAGACTTCAATTCGCTCCGTGGCATTTCTTGTATTTTTTTCCGCTGCCGCAATGGCAAAGGTCGTTGCGCCCCGGCGTTGCCTCCTTGCGCACCGTCTCAACCCGCGGGCCGATGTTGCGCCACATTTCACGCAGGTCGTACACGGCCCAGACTGCATCGGCGAACGCATTGAACCGGTTGACGCTGACACTGGGCGGGCCGTCATCATCAAACACTGACAGGGTGGGTGGGTCCGTGTCATCTTCGGTCAGCGCCACCATGGCCTGCAGGCCTTCGTCCAGCCATTTCCCGGCCTCCTTGTCGCGCGGTGCAGCCCATTCTTCAGGCCAGTTTTCCACGACAAACATGAAGCCCAGAGCCCAGACCTGACCGAATGAAGGCAGATCTTCACCCGCCGCTTCCAGCCGCTCGGCCTCGGGCAATGCCGCGACAGCGCCCCGCACATCCATCACCTCGGGGTGGTAAGCGCGCTCATCGTCCAGGCCTTCCACACGGATATCCAGTGCCGTGGCGATCTCGTTCCAGCGTTGCAGCCAGAGCTGCATGAAACGCATGGCCTGCGCTGCATCGGCAAACGAGCCCTCGCCCTCCGCTGCATCTCCGTCTGCTTGACCCTGTGCCGGTTGAACGATGTCCAGCAGCATGGGCAGGTATTCGCCGGGCGGAATCAATCGGCGGCAGCAGATCAGCGCGGCCATGAAGCCTTCGCAGAATTCCCATTGCGGAGTTTCGTCGTAGCGCGTGCGCAAATCGTCCAGAATGCCGTCGAGTTCGTCGAACTCATCGGGAGAGAGTGGCGTTGCGCCGGAAGGGGTGAGGTCTTGGGTCATGTCGGATTGAAGGGGTACGGGCGAAGGAGTTAACTTTCGCATAGTTGTGAATTTCACCACACAGTTGAAGCCGTCGATCTTCACTCGCATCGCTGGCTTCGCTGGCGGGCTCAACGGCTCGACAGCCAGCGCCTGTGCTGGTATGGTTCACACCCAAGGAGCCTGTCCATGCTGCATTACTTGAATTCGCTGTTTCCCATCCGCTACACGGTCTTCGGCCTGTCTGTGTTGGGGCTGCTGCTCAGCGTGTTTGTGGTCGCGGGATTTGGATTGGGCATTGGCGGCGGCGCATTTTTGCTCTTTCTCGGGCTGGTAGCCATCGGCGTCTACGACGTATCGCAACCCAAGCGCTCTATTTTGCGCAACTACCCCATCATTGGCCACCTGCGCTTCATGCTGGAATTCATACGGCCCGAGTTGCGCCAGTATTTCATCGAGAGCGACAGCGAGGCCACGCCGTTCTCGCGCTCGCAGCGTTCACTGGTGTACCAGCGCGCCAAGGGCGACTCGGACAAGCGGCCGTTTGGCACCCAGCTCGATGTGCACGCCGAAGGCTATGAGTGGATGAATCACTCGGTTTCACCCACCCGCATCGCGTCGCATGATTTCAGGGTCTGGATCGGTGGCGAGCCCGGCACGGCTTCCAGCGGCCAGGGGGGTTGCACCCAGCCTTATCACGCCAGCATTTTCAACATCTCGGCCATGAGCTTTGGGGCCTTGAGCGCCAACGCGATTCTGGCCCTGAATGCCGGGGCCCAACGCGGTGGTTTTGCCCACGACACGGGCGAAGGGTCCATCTCGGCACACCACCGGGTGCATGGGGGTGATTTGATCTGGGAAGTAGCCTCGGGCTACTTTGGCTGCCGCAATGACGACGGCACGTTCAACCCCGACAAGTTCACCGCCAATGCGCGCGACCCGCAGGTGAAAATGATCGAACTCAAGCTGAGCCAAGGGGCCAAGCCTGGCCATGGCGGCATGCTGCCCGGCCCCAAGGTCACCGCAGAAATTGCCCAGGCGCGCGGTGTGCCCGTGGGCGTGGATTGCGTCTCACCCGCCGCGCACAGCGCCTTCAACACGCCGATCGAGATGATGCATTTCATCGCCCGCCTGCGCGAATTGTCAGGCGGCAAACCCACCGGTTTCAAGCTGTGCATTGGCCACCCCTGGGAATGGTTTGCCATGGTGAAAGCCATGATGATCACCGGCATCACCCCCGATTTCATCGTGGTCGACGGAGCCGAAGGCGGCACCGGTGCCGCGCCGCTGGAGTTCACTGACCACGTCGGCTCGCCCCTGCAAGAAGGCCTGCTACTGGTACACAACACGCTGCGCGGCGTGGTCCTGCGCGACCGCATCAAGATTGGCTGCGCCGGCAAGGTGGTCAGCGCGTTTGACATCACCCGCCTGATGGCACTGGGGGCTGACTGGTGCAACAGCGCACGTGGTTTCATGTTTGCACTGGGTTGCCTGCAAGCCCAGACCTGCCACACCGGCCACTGCCCTACCGGAGTCACCACGCAAGACCCGATTCGGCAGAAGGCGCTGGTGGTGCCCGACAAGGCCGAGCGTGTTTACAACTTTCACCAGATGACCCTGCATGCACTGAAGGAGCTGGTGCAGGCTGCTGGTGTGTCACACCCCGGCGAGATCACCGCGCACCACATCGTGCGACGCTCTACCGATCAGAAAGTGAAGTCACTGGCGCAAGCCATCCTGACTCAACTGCCCGACCGCGCCCTGCTGGAAAGCGATTTACAGGCATTGCCCATCATTTACCGTCAGGCCTGGCCTCAGGCAGCGGCAGAGAGTTTCATGTTGCAGCCGGTTCGCGAGCCGTTGTTGCTGGGCTGATCCCAAACCGGTTATTCTCGCGACATTTTTATAAGCCACTGATCGGAAATGAGCCAGGCGCAGGCCGCTGCAGCCAAAGACAGGCACAGTGAACGTAATTCAATAAAAACCAGAGGTAGACGGCATGAAAGCAAAAACCATGAAGCACAGCGCCAGTATTTGGGACGGGGATGTGGGAACGTCCCGTTGCGTGGATGTGGTGCATTGGGAGGGCGACATCACGCCCAAACAGCTAGCCAACGTCGCCAGCCAGATCACCACAGAATGGCAGACCATCGACTTGCAGCTTGACCCGGCGCATCCCCTGCACGGCAACGCCTACCATCTGCGCAAAATGACAGATGACGAGTACGAAGAAGCTGAGTACCAGAAGCGCAAATCTGCATTTGAAGAAAAATATGCGGGTCGGCGTGTGTGGGTGCATGGTTACCACTTTGACGGTGACGAAGCTGCGGGCACCAGCCAGCCGTTTTTCTACGACATGATGTTCAGCACCCTGTTCATCACGCTGGACCACATTGAAGCCCTGTGCGACCAGCACTACGGCGAAGGTATTTGGGAAGAGTACAGCCTCTACCTGGACGACAAGCTGCCGCAGCCACTGGCCATTGATTTCTAGGCCCGATGACCCCGGTCGCGCGCAACTACCTGGCCCAGGACACGTGGCCGCGCCGCGCTGCGTTTGAGTTCTTTCGCGGCTTTGACATTCCGAGTTTCAACATCTGCACCAAGGTGGACGTATCACGCCTGAAGAACGTTGTGAAGACGCTGGGCGTTGGCAGCATGTCGCTGGCGTATCACTTCATTGCCATTCGCCTGGCCAATGACATTGCGCCATTTCGCTACCGGCTGGAAGCTGACCAGGTGCGCGTGCACGATGAGGTCACGGGCAGCACCACGGTACTGCGAGACGACGAATCCTTCGGCTTTGCCACCCTGGCGCATCAACGCAGTTTTGCCACATTCGCGGCACAGGGCGCTGCGGCTATCGAGCGCGCGCGTCAGCCCGGTGCGGTCTTTGAGCCCGGCAACGATGACACCGCCACGCTGCACATGACGACCTTGCCGTGGATGCACTTCAGCAGCTTTTCCAACGCGCGGCAGTGGGGAGCCCATGACTCCATCCCGAAAATCGCCTTTGGCCGAATTGATGCCGAAGGCGATCACCTGTGGATGCCCCTGTCTGTCGAGGTGCACCATGCGCTGATGGATGGCCTGCACGTGGGCCGGTTCATTCAGGGGTTTGAGGCCGCGCTGCGAGAGCCTCAAGCCTGGCTTGGAAACCAGGCTACTCCTGCGTTGTGCGCCCCTGACGCTACCGATTAAAAAGCAGGCTTCACGACAGCGCCAAGGTCAAGGAGTCTTTTTTTCATGCACAGCACGGCCTTGTCCTTGCTCAGCAGCAGGGCGCGGTGTGCAACGGCCAAGTCAATGAACCGCTGATCGTCGGGGTCTTTGCAGACGGCGCTGGCTCTGGCAGCAATGGGTTCAATGTGGGCGTGCTGGTCAAACAGGCCGAGCACGTCCGACGCCGACAGCGCATAAAACGCCAGACGCGGCACGATGTGCTCGTAGCCCAGCACGCGCTCAAGCTCGGCACGCATGTCCGTGGTGGCTATCCATTTGAGTTGTCCTGATTGCAAGCCTTGCCGCAGTGGCCCGGTGGCCGGGTCTTTGAAAACGAACAGGTCCAGGACAATGTTGGTGTCCAGAACAACAGGCGTCACTTGGTTTTCTCGCGCGCTGAGCCCTTCACCATGTCGAACTTGAACATGCGGCATTCAATGGGGCCGTTCCACATGGGCACGCGGCGTGATTCCTTCAGGCGCATCTTGCCGGGCAGCTTGAGGTCGGGGGTGAGCACCCAGGCCGTCCAGCCAGAGAAGTTTTTCTTCCAGTGGGTGGCCAGCTGGCTGAAGAACTCGCCGCCGTCTTCGGTGTGGGCCAGTTCACGCGCGCCAGAGCGGCCTTCATGGCCTTCTGGAAGATCACCCTGCGATTCTGACTCGTAGCCTTCATCGCGGCGGCCCCCTTTGGCCACGCCGCCCACGTCGATACGTTCGCCATACGGCGGGTTGAGCAGCATCACGCCGCCGCCCGTTTCAGTCACGTCCACGGGCGACAGGCGCTGCAGGGCATCGCCCCCGCGAAACTCTATGACGTCGGCCACGCCTGCACGCTGCGCGTTGCGTTGGGCAAAGTCCACCATGCGGTGTGCCACGTCACTGCCAAAAATAATGGGTTTCTGGCCAGGAGCCCTTACCACCTCGGCATCAGCAGCTTCTTTTTTTATAGCATCCCAGACGTGCTTCTGAAACGGCAGGTACTTCTCGAAGGCGAAGCGGCGCAGCGAGCCGGGGGCGATATTGCAGGCAATTTGCGCGGCTTCGATGGCAATGGTGCCGCTGCCGCAGCAAGGGTCATACAACGGCAGCAGGTCGGCATCACCGTCGGCCCAGCCACTGGCGGCAATCATGGCGGCGGCCAGGGTTTCTTTCAAAGGGGCATCACCCTTGTCTTCGCGCCAGCCACGCTTGAAGAGCGGCTCGCCCGAGGTGTCAATGTAGAGCGACAGGCTATCGGTAGTGAGGTGGGCAAAAATGCGCGCGTCAGGCCACTGGGTGTTGACATCGGGGCGCACGCCGTGGGCCTTGGCGCGAAACCGGTCGCACACCGCGTCCTTGATTTTGAGTGCGGCAAAGTTCAGGCTGGTCAGCGGGCTGTGCTGGGCCGTGACTTCCACCTTGATGGTTTCACGCGGCGTGAACCAGATTTCCCACGCCACTTCAGATGCAGCACGGTACAAATCCTGTTCATTGCGGTATTCGGAGTGAGACAGTTGCACCAGCACGCGCTGCGACAGACGGCTGTGCAGGTTCAAGCGCATGGCATCGCGCCAGGACGCACGCACCAGCACGCCACCACGGCGGGTGAGCAGGTCTTCGCCCATCAGACCGGTCAGGCCATGCACTTCGGCAGCGAGGTAGTCCTCAACACCGGCGGCACAGGGCAAAAATAATTGGAGTTGGTTCATGGTGCCGCCAGACTACAAGTCTTTTCTAAGGTTGGCGGGCGCAATCTTCAGCGCCTCGCGGTATTTGGCCACGGTGCGGCGCGCGCACTCAATGCCCTGCTCTTTCAGCATGAGTGATAGCTGGTTGTCGCTCAATGGCTTTTTGGCAGACTCGGCACTGACGAACTGTTTGATCAGCGCGCGCACCGCCGTACTGGAGGCGTTGCCGCCAGATTCGGTGCCCAGCCCGGAGCCAAAGAAATATTTCAACTCAAAGGTGCCAAACGGTGTTGCCATGTACTTGGCTGTGGTCACGCGGCTGATGGTGGACTCGTGCAGGCCCAGTTCGTCAGCAATCTCGCGCAGCACCAAAGGCCGCATGGCCAGCTCGCCATGCGCAAAGAAATTTTTCTGGCGCTCCACAATCGCATTGCTGACCCGCAGGATGGTGTCAAAGCGCTGCTGGATGTTCTTGATGAACCAGCGCGCCTCCTGCAGGCGCTGTTGCAGCGCGGCGTAATTGCTGGAATCCTTACCGCCGCCACGATGCGCCTTGAGCGCATTGGCATAGATGTCGTGTACGCGCAGGCGCGGCATGACGTCGGCGTTGAGCTGCACCCGAAACTTGGCCAATGTGCCGTTGCCCACCTTGACGACCAGCACGTCGGGCACCACCACATTGCGCTCCACGTCAACAAAGCGGCGCCCCGGTTTGGGCTCCAGGCGACCGATCAGGACGATGGCCTCGCGAACAACAGCATCGGTGGCATTGCAAACTTGCGTGAGCCGCTTGACATCGCGCCGGGCCAGCAGTTCCATTGGTTGGGCACAGATGCGCAAAGCCGCTTCAAGCAGACTTGTTTGGGGGTCGTTCACAGGAAGATCGTCATCCTCATCCCGCAAGACCTTGAGCCGGGCGCGCAATTGCAGACTCAGACATTCCCCCAGATCACGGGCGCCCACACCGGCAGGCTCCAGGCTTTGCAACAGGCTAAGGGCCACCGTGAAATGGTGAACCAGATCTTCAAGCTGTTCTTCATCATCTGTGCCCGCAAGGCCTTGTGCAAGCGACACCAGTGAGTCTTCCAGATAGCCGTCGTCATTGAGCGACTCAATCAAAAACCGCAAGGCAGCGCCATCTTCGCCACCGAGTCGCAACGCCAGCGCCTGACGGTGCAGAAATGACTGTAGTGACTCCTGCTGGCGGGCGAGTTCAGTGGCATCCACCTGGTCGTCGTCGCTCAGGTTGTTGCCTTTGGCCTTGGCGTCGCCACCCCATTCGCTGTCGTCAGGTGCCATGTCGATGGTGCCATCCCCTTCCCAGCTTTCGGTGTCTTCAGCAGACAGCGGCGTGGCTTCATTGTCATTTTGGGTGCCCGCCCCCGATTCACTTGCATACTCAGCTACTGAATTTGTAGCGGAATCGGTCTCACGGTCGTCTTCGCGAACGCGTGTGTCGGCCTGCGGCAGGCCAAAGTCTTCCCGCAGTGCTTCGTCCAGCGAGCGCTCCAGAAACGGGTTGTCGTCCAGCATCTGGTCCACTTCCTGGCTGAGTTCCAGCGTGGAGAGCTGAAGCAGCCGGATGGACTGCTGTAACTGGGGCGTGAGCGCCAGATGCTGCGAGACGCGTAGTGACAGGCCCTGTTTCATAGCCACGAGGCCATGTTTTGCCGCCGGGCCGCCCCAAGGCAAAATGCGGCCCCCTCGGGGGGCAGCGCATTACACGAAGTGAAAAGCGTGGGGGCCATATTTACATTCTGAAGTGTTCGCCGAGGTAAACACGGCGCACGTCGGCGTTGTTCACGATCTCGGCAGGCGTACCTTCAGCCAGCACATTGCCGTCGCTGATGATGTAAGCATGGTCACAAATGCCCAGCGTTTCGCGCACGTTGTGATCGGTAATGAGCACACCGATGCCCCGGCTCTTGAGGAAGCCGATGATGCGCTGGATTTCAATCACGGCAATCGGGTCGATACCGGCAAAGGGTTCGTCCAGCAGAATGAAGCGCGGCTGGGTGGCCAGTGCACGGGCAATCTCGACACGTCGGCGCTCGCCACCCGACAGGGCCAGTGCCGGCGACATGCGCAGGTGCTCTACGCGCAAATCCTGCAGCAGGCTGGTCAACCGCTTTTCAATTTCAGCCGATTCGAGCGACTTGCCTTCTTTGGGGCCATCGGCGTAGCGCTGCAACTCCAGCACCGCGCGCACGTTGTCCTCGACATTGAGCTTGCGAAAGATCGACGCCTCTTGCGGCAGGTAGCTCAGGCCCAGACGGGCCCGGCGGTGAATGGGCATGTGTTCCACCGATTGGCCATCAATGGTGATGTCGCCCGCACTGGCCCGCACCAGCCCGACAATCATGTAGAACGAAGTGGTCTTGCCCGCGCCGTTAGGCCCCAGCAGCCCCACAATTTCGCCTTTGCGCACGATCAGTGACACGTCCTTGACCACCTTGCGGCTGCCATAGGTCTTTTGCAGGTGCGAGGCCTCAAGCCTGCTTTGATCGCTTCCGTTGCCGGACACCTCAGCCGTCACTTTTTCTCCCCGGCCAAGGCGGGACTTGCACGCAACGTCGGGCTGACCGATTGCCCAGCCGCATTGGGGTTGGCCGCAGCAGGGGCGGTGGCGGCCGCATCAGGCTTGGGTGTCAGCATCGCGCGAATCCGCCCGGCGGGTGCGCCTGGCGTGCCTCGGGCCACGCTGCCATCCACGGTGAATACATCAGTGGTGTTGTCATACAGAATCACACCGCCGGTCATCTCGTCGTTGAGCGCCGCTCCCCGGTAGCGCCGCAACTGCGCCCGCTTGCTGAACTTCACCGTGTCGGCCCGTCCGTCGTATTCGATGACCTCACCTTCACCTTCAATGAATTCGTCGACACCATCGCGCTTCTGCCGGAAAAAAGCCAGCTGACCGGGCTCGGCAATGACCAGGCCAAACTGGTAGCCCTCGGGATCCTGACGCACATCAAGTTTGGCACCCCGGATCAAAATCGTGCCCTTGGTCAGAACCACCCGCCCTGTGAACACGCTGGTCTGCCTGAGGTCGTCATAGCGGAGAGCATCGGCCTCAATGTTCATCGGTTTGTTTCGATCCGCTTTTTCTGCCGTTGCCATGCCACTGGCCAGGGTGCTCAAAGCCAGTAAAAACAGGTGGGGAAAAGGGGATT
Source organism: Rhodoferax sp. (assembly GCA_031411175.1). Taxonomy (GTDB): domain Bacteria; phylum Pseudomonadota; class Gammaproteobacteria; order Burkholderiales; family Burkholderiaceae_C; genus JANYCG01. The sequence continues at coordinate 9,701 of JANOAP010000080.1, forward strand.
TCATAAAGGCACGAATCTTGCTCGAAAAACTTGGGTTTGATTGTAGCGGTCACGGTGCCGCAGAAAATGAAAAAGCCCGCAGCGGCGGGCCTTTCTTTGCGAGATCAGTGATGATCCGGCTACTCATATTATCTCTACACCATTCGTGACATTGGTGCGCCAACAAGGACCATGGTTTGGCACCACCCTTGGAGCCTATGGTGACCGCCAACTCAACGCGCTAGCGACCTGCGCGGATTTCTGCAACCAGATAGTCCACAATCTGCAGCCCGCGTTCCATAGACTTGGCCAGCGTGCCGTCAGTGTAGAAACGCCCGGCTACGCCAAGTGCAGGCACGCCCTCTACTTTATAAGTGTTCTGCAATTGAGTCCCTTTGCCAGCTTTGGTAGACACTGAAAATGAGTTGTACTGCTCAAGAAACTTGGCTTTGTCCACCCCATGCTTGGCCACCCACGCAGCAATGTCCTCGGCCTTGCTGAGTGGCTGCTTTTCGACGTGCACTGCCGCAAACACCTTGCTGTGCAGCGTCTCAACAAGACCCATGGCCTCCAGCGCAAAATAAAGTCGCTGCTGTGGCACAAAGTCATCGCGAAACGCAACTGGAACGCGCCTGACGGACACATCTTTGGGCACCCGCTTGATCCAGGCTTCCAGCGTTGGCTCAAACGCGTTGCAATGCGGGCAGCTGTACCAGAAAAACTCAACGACTTCAATCTTGCCAGCGGGGGCCTCTACCGGCGCACGCTTGTCCAAAACCAGGTATTCAGCGCCTGATTCCGGTTTTTTTCCTTGTGCGAGCGCGCCGGTGGCTGGCACGCCCAACGCAGATGCAGCCAGGGCAGAGCCACAGGCATGAGAGAAATCACGACGCTTCATCTTCAAACACTCCAAATAAGTAGATATCCAAACCACTGCTGTACTGGTAGAGCAGGCCCGCGCACAAAAGTTCAGGTTGGCAATGCCACTGATCGCTAGCGCTGCACACGCACCATGGCTGTCTCCATGCCCGCCGCATCCAGCTTTTCCTTGGTCTTGTCCGCATCTTCCTTGCGGTCGAACGGCCCGACCCGCACACGGAACACGGCACGGCCCGATTGCTCGCGCTCAGTCACTCGGGCTTCCACACCGCTGAGAGACAGCTTGGCACGTTGCGTCTCGGCATCCTCCGGCGTCCTGAAAGCGCCCACCTGCACGAAATAAACAAACGGTTCAGCCGCCGCTCCGGATGACTTGGCGCGTGCGAGGTCACCCAATGGGTCAGCTGACACGGCCGGTTTGGCCTCGGGTTTGGTCCCAGCAGCCTCCGGCTTGGCGGACTCGGCTTTGGCCGACTCCACCTTGGCAGTGTCCGGTTTGGAACCCGTTGCGGTGCCAGACGCGGGCGTGGAAGGGGCTGAGGCTGCTGCCGCCACAGCCGGTTTGGCCGGGTTCTTGCCGTACAAGGGCGCGTTCGGGTCCCAATCCTTGTTCTTCTTGGCCTCAGCGGCGTCCTGATCGGCCGTGCGGGTCTGTCCCTTGTTGATAAAGGGGACGGGAACTTTGGTGACATACACCGCCACGGCCAGTGCAGCTGCCAAGCCAAAAACGACCCCAATGATGAACCCCAAAATGGTCCCGCCACGCTGCTGTTTCATGCACTACCTTGTTAACTTGTTCACGAGCTTACATTTTCTGCGGCGCGCTGACACCCAGCACGGCCAGACCATTGCGCAAAACCTGCGCAGTAGCAGCCACCAACGCCAATCGCGCGAGTTTGACCGCTTCATCGTCGACCAGAATGCGCTCGGCATCGTAATAGCTGTGGTACGCGGCCGCAAGCTCACGCAGATAAAACGTGACGTCATGCGGCGAGAAATCCACTGCCGCATCGGTCAGCATGTCGGGGTATTTGGCCAACAGCAGCATCAGTGCCAACGCTGCCGGGCTTTGCAGGGGCGACAGGTCCACGCCTTTGAGCGTTATCGCATCACCAGCCCAGGCCGCCAGCACCGAGCATATCCGCGCATGGGCGTACTGCACGTAGTACACCGGGTTATCGTTATTTTTGGCCACCGCCAGATCCACGTCGAAGGTGTATTCGGTGTCGGGCTTGCGGCTGAGCAAAAAGAAGCGCACGGCGTCTTTGCTGGTCCATTCAATCAAGTCGCGCAGGGTCACGTAGCTGCCGGCGCGCTTGCTGATTTTGACCTCTTCGCCGCCCTTCACCACCCGCACCATGGTGTGCAACACGTAGTCGGGGTAACCGGCGGGGATTCCCACATCCACAGCTTGCAAACCGGCCCGCACCCGGGCAATGGTGCCATGGTGGTCGGTGCCCTGAATGTTCACCACCTTGGTGAAACCACGCTCCCATTTGCTGATGTGGTAGGCCACGTCGGGCACAAAGTAGGTGTAGGTGCCATCACCTTTGCGCATGACGCGGTCTTTGTCGTCACCGTAATCAGTGGATTTGAGCCACAGCGCACCGTCCTGCTCGTAGGTCTTGCCGTTGGCCACCAGCTTGCTCACCGTCTGGTCGACACGGCCACTGGTGTACAGACTAGACTCCAAGTAATACTCGTCAAACTTCAGGTTAAAAGCCTGCAGGTCTTTGTCCTGCTCGTGGCGCAGGTAGGCCACGGCAAAGTTGCGGATGGACGCCAGGTCGTCCACGTCGCCACTGGCCGTAAAACTGCGGTCATCGGCCTGCACGGTTTTCTTCGCCAGAAAATCGTCGGCAATGTCCTGGATGTAGTCACCGTTATAGAAGGCTTTACTGGCCGGGTTGTCCGGGTCGGTGGGCCAGCAGTCGTCACCCGGCTTGTAGCCTTTGGCGCGCAACTGGGTGCTGTGGGTCAGGGTTTGGATTTGCACACCCGCGTCGTTGTAATAAAACTCGCGGTGCACCGCCCAGCCCTGGGTCGCAAACAGGTTGCAGACGGCATCGCCCAGCGCCGCCTGGCGGC
>JANOAP010000081.1:0-42153 GCA_031411175.1 Rhodoferax sp.
ACCCGGTCGAGACGCTGTTCGTCGTCGACGCGATGCAGGGCCAGGATGCGATCAACACGGCCAAGGCTTTCAAGGAGGCCTTGCCGCTGACCGGCATCGTGCTGACCAAGCTCGACGGTGACTCACGCGGCGGTGCGGCGCTCAGCGTGCGGCAGATCACCGGCGCGCCGATCAAGTTTTCAGGCACCAGCGAAAAGCTTGACGGGCTGGAGGTGTTTGACGCCGAGCGCCACGCCGGGCGCATTTTGGGCATGGGGGACATTCTGGCGCTGGTCGAACAGGTCACGGCAGGTGTGGATATGGCCGCAGCGCAAAAGCTGGCGGCCAAGGTCAAGAGCGGCGCGGGGTTTGATCTGAACGACTTCCTGGGCCAGATCCAGCAGATGAAGCAGATGGGGGGGCTGTCCAGCCTGATGGACAAGCTGCCCGCCGCCATGGCCGCCAAAGCCGGTCAGGTCGACATGGACCGCGCTGAAAAGGACATCAAACGCAAGGAAGGCATCATTCACAGCATGACCCCGCTGGAGCGCCGCAAGCCCGACCTCATCAAAGCGACGCGCAAGCGCCGCATTGCCGCCGGTGCGGGTGTGCAGGTTCAGGAAGTCAACCGCATGCTCAAGGAGTTCGAGCAGATGCAGGACATGATGAAAAAGATGAAGGGCGGCGGCATGATGAAAATGATGAAACGCATGGGCGGGATGGGGGGCATGAAAGGCATGCCGAAGATGCCGTTTTAACGTCCAGCACGGGTTCTGCAACAGGTTCAGCCAGGGAGTGGGGGTGTCGTTTGTGTCCGCCACATGGCTCTGAATGCTGCGGCCAAACTGTCGGCAAATCGTTGTCCGTCAAAAACCGCGGAGTTCATCACCTGGTTGCGCAGACCCTGTCGCAACTTTGCCAATGAGCCCAGGTCGGAACTGAATGTGACCGCGCGTTGAGCGTAATCCTCTGCATCGCTTGCAACCCACTCCTCAAGACTGGCGTTTACCAGCAAACCGACGCCCTGTCGGGATAAAAACCGTTGACCAGCCAACGTGAGTACCGGCACGCCCATCCAGAGCGCCTCAGCGGTTGTTGCACCGCCTGGGTAGGGGAATGGGTCCAGCGCGATGTCCACGCGATGATACGCCGCCAGATAGGCGGCGCGAGGCTCGTTGCCTTCAAGGATTAGCCGGTCAATGTGCACGCCTTGTGCGCCGAAGCGGTTGATGACACTTTGACAAACTGAAGTTTCACGCAGCTGCTTGGCTTTCAGAAACAGGCGGCTGTTCGGGACCCGCAGCAACACCTTGGACCAAAGTGCAACGACTTCATCGTTCATCTTGGCCAGGCTGTTGAAACACCCAAACGTGATGTAGTTGTTGTGCAGCGCAGGCAGGCTTGATATCGCGATGTCAACGTCGGGCGGTGTAAAGCACAGCCGGGTTTGCGGCAACCTCCAGATTTTCTCGGTGAAGTAACGCTCTTCGGACGCGGGCAGGGTCACCGGATCGGCGATCAGATAGTCGATTGCCGCCACCCCGGTGGTTGCAAAATAGCCCAACCATGAAACCTGCAGCGGTGCGGGTTTGAGTGCAAACAAGGGCAACCGGTTGTGCGCCGTATGCCCCGACAGATCTACGAGGATGTCGATCTGGTCGTGAACTATTCGTTGTGCGAGTTGTTCGTCCGAGATGCCTGCCACCTGGTGCCAGGCAGAACAATACTGTTTGAGGCGGCTGGTCAGATCGTCTTCAAGAAAGTGGTTTGAGAAGCCGTAGAACTCGATTTTTCCGGCCTGCACGACAGACATTGCCTTCAGGGTGCTCTCCACAAAATACCCTACAGGGTGACTGCGGAAGTCACCCGAGACCAGTCCAATGCGCAGACATTTCTCAGGGTCTGGATTGACTGGCTCTGCAGATTGCGTCTCGCGGGAGGGGGCCACCAGACTGCCATATCTCATGGCCAGTGTCAGCATCTCATCCGGCGACGCACTGGGTAATAGGCTTTGAACAAACAGCAGATTGCTGAAAGCCTGAAAATACGCGGGCTTCAATTCCACCGCCTGGGCAAAAGACGCATTGGACTCCTCATAGCGACCCAAATCCATCAGCAGCATGCCCAGATTGTTATGGGCTGGGGCGTGGTGCGGGTTGATTTTTAGCGCCATTCGAACACTCGCTACCGCATCATCCAGCAGACCCAGATCACGCCACGCATTGCCCAGGTTGTTGTGGGCTTCCGGAAATTTGGCGTTGATCGATAGGGCAGTGTGATAACAGGTCACTGCTTGACGGACCTCGCCCATATCCCTCAGCGTGTTGCCCATATTGCAATGGGCTTCAATATTTTTCGGACTGAACTGAATGGCAAGACGAAACTCAGCCAAAGCCTCATTCATTCGCCCCGCCTTTTGCAGAGCAACACCCAGGGTGTTGTGGGCGCTTGCATCACCCGGCAAAAGAACGGTGGCCCTCTGCAGCGCGTCAATGGCGTCCTTCTTCAGGTTCAGGCGTGAAAACCCCAAAACACTCCACAGGTAGCCGGATTCTGTGTAACGGCTCAGCAATGCTGCCACGTACTGCTCTACTTCCGCGTGACGGCCAGCACCCAGCAGCGTGTCCAGCCGGTCCAGCTCAGACGCGGTGGGCTCCTTCGGTTGGTTCTGCGATCTCAATAGTGCAGCCTGCGCATCCTGTCGCAAAGACAAAGCCACAGGAACCGTCAGGCCGCCGTCTATGGCCTTCTGGATGACGCTCAATGCAGCACCAGGGTTACCCGCTACCAGAAGTCCATGGGCATAGGAGAGCCAATACTGGCCGGTGCCAGGTTCGGCTTCCAGCGCCAGTTTGAGCAACGGCAGGCCCTGGCCAAAATGGCCTTGCTGCATGAGTGCCATGCCCCGGCTGTGATGGGCCACGGCGTCCGGAGGTTGTGATGGCCCGGTGAAATGGGTTGACTCGGCCATTCAGGATGACTGTTCGTGCCCTGCTCTCCAGCGGTTTGCTGTCAGGCTGCCATGGCTTCGTTGCGTACCAGCACCTCACCACGCAGCGAAAATGTGCGTGTCTCGGTGATGCTCACATCCACCAGTTGCCCAATCAGCCGCGCAGGTCCGGCAAAGTTGACGGCGCGGTTGCACTCGGTGCGGCCCATCAGCTCGGTTGCATCGCGTTTGGAGATGCCTTCTACCAAAATGCGTTGCACGCTCCCCAGCCGGCTTTCACTGATGCGTGTGATGCTGGCGTTGATGACGCCTTGCAAGTGGTGCAGGCGGCGCAGCTTGTCGTCATGTGGGGTGTCGTCATGCAGGTTGGCCGCCGGTGTGCCGGGGCGTGGGCTGAAGATAAAGCTGAAGCTGTTGTCAAAGCCCACGTCGTCAATCAGCTTCATCATCTTGCCAAAGTCGTCTTCGGTCTCGCCGGGGAAGCCCACGATGAAGTCGCTGCTGATGGCCATGTTGGGCCGTATGGCGCGCAGCTTGCGGATGGTGCTTTTGTATTCCATGGCCGTGTAGCCGCGCTTCATGGCCATCAAAATACGGTCGCTGCCGTGCTGCACGGGCAGGTGCAGGTGACTCACCAGTTTGGGGATTTTGTCGTACGCCGCAATCAGCGACGGCGTGAACTCATTGGGGTGGCTGGTGGTGTAGCGGATGCGCTCAATGCCGGGGATGTCGGCCACGTACTCCAGCAGCGTAGCGAAATCAGCCATTTCTGAAGTGAGGGCGCTGAGGGAACTCTCTGAACCAATCATCCTGGCGCGGTAGGCGTTCACGTTTTGCCCCAGCAGCGTGACCTCTTTCACGCCCTGGTCGGCCAGGCCCGCCACTTCGACCAGCACATCTTCAAACGGGCGACTCACTTCTTCACCACGGGTGTAGGGCACCACGCAGTAGCTGCAGTATTTGGAGCAGCCTTCCATGATGCTCACAAAAGCGGTGGCACCTTCTACACGGGCTGGGGGCAAGTGGTCAAACTTCTCGATCTCGGGGAAGCTGATGTCCACTTGCGAGCGGTTTTGCAATGTGCGCTGGTTCAGCAGCTCGGGCAGGCGGTGCAGGGTTTGCGGGCCAAACACCACGTCTACATAAGGTGCGCGCTCAATGATGGCCGCGCCTTCCTGGCTGGCCACACAGCCGCCCACGCCAATCAGCACGCCCTTTTTCTTGAGGTGCTTCACGCGGCCCAGGTCGGAGAACACTTTCTCTTGTGCCTTCTCGCGCACCGAGCAGGTGTTGAACAGAATCAGGTCGGCCTCGTCCACGTTTTGTGTGGGCTCGTAGCCCTGCGCAGCGTGCATCACGTCAGCCATCTTGCCCGAGTCATACTCGTTCATCTGGCAGCAAAAGGTTTTGATAAAGACTTTTTTGCTCATGCGGGTCGCCTGCTTATTGCTTGTACTTGGGCAACTGGTCGAACGGCGTTTTGCCATCGTCCACCTTGGGCTTGTCGGCGTCTGAGCCAAAGCTGTAGTTGGTGACCGGGCCTGAGCCGGCGCGTTCCTGCAGGGCTTCAAGCTCGTTCAGAATCCACACGTCGTGGATTTGTCCCTGCGGCGTGCGCGTGTAGTTCACGACCACGCGCGCGCCAACCATCTGGCCCGACATCACCAGCATATTGTTCAGGCCGCGAATGCGTGCACCAGGCGACAGCCGCTCGGCGTTTCCGTCGATCAGGATTTCAGGCGGGGTGAGGACTTCGAGGGTTCCCCTTCGCGCTGCGGGTGGGAACTGGCGCACGGTCATCTGGGCCGATGCAACAGACGGCAAAAGTGCCATCGTGGCGGCAGAAATACAGATGCCAATTGAAAAAAGAGGGAGCAGCAGGGAGCGCATGCAGCGATTCATGGTGTTTGTCCAGAGGCTGAAAAAGACATTTTAGATCAATCACTTACGACCATCTTCAAACAGCGGACCAAACTGCGGACCAGTAGCGCCAGTGACCCGTACCATGAGATCGCATTTTGGTGACAGGGCATTGTGTCGACTTGGCGTAGGCTTTGTCACCTTGGTATGACCTTGTTTTTCGGCGCGACGAGGGCCCGTCAAGGTCAGATTTGCAGTGAAACGATCACAAAATGGAGACTCACATGACCAGCGTTTTAACCTTCCCTCGCACCGTATTCCGCGAAGATCACGAGGCCTACCGCGACACTGTGCGCCGCTTTATTGACCGCGAATGCAAGCCCAAACAGGCCGAATGGGACAAGGCCGGCCGTGTGGACCGCGAGACCTGGCTCAAGGCCGGGCGCGAAGGCCTGCTGTGCACGTCGCAGGCCGAAGCGTGGGGCGGTGCTGGGGGCGACTTTGGCCACTGCGCCATTTTGATTGAAGAAATTTCGCGCTCAGGCATCAGCGGCCCCGGCTTTTACCTGCATTCCGACATCATTGCGCCGTACATTGAGCGCCTGGGTACCGAGGCGCAAAAGAAGCGCTGGCTGGCCTCATGTGCGCGGGGCGAGACCATCCTGGCGATTGCCATGAGCGAACCCGGCGCAGGCAGCGACCTGAAGGCGATTCGCACCACGGCCATCCGCGATGGGGACGAGTACGTGATCAACGGCTCCAAAACCTTCATCTCCAACGGGCTCAATTGCGACCTGGTGGTGCTGGTGGCCAAGACCCAGCCAGAGCTGGGTGGCAAGGGCGTCTCGCTGATTCTGGTGGAGGCCGACCGGCCCGGTTTTCGCAAAGGCCGCAAACTTGAAAAAATGGGCCAGGAGGCGGCCGACACCGCCGAGCTGTTTTTTGAAGACGTGCGCGTGCCGGTGTCCAACCGGCTGGGTGAGGAGGGCCAGGGGTTTGCCTACCTCATGAAAGAGCTGGCGCAAGAGCGCTTCATCATTGCCATCAGCGCGGCGGCCAAGATCGAAGCCATGCTGGATGAGACCATCCGCTACACCAAGGAGCGCATGGTGTTTGGCAAGCCACTGTTTGATTTTCAGAACACGCGCTTCAAGCTGGCCGAGATCAAAACCCGCGCCACCGCCATGCGCATGATGGTGGACCAGTACCTGGCCGAGCACCTGCGCCGCAAGCTCACGCTGGAAGAGGCCGCCATCGCCAAGCTTTTTTGCACCGAAGAGCTGGGCAAATGCCTGGACGAGCTGCTGCAACTCTATGGCGGCTATGGCTACATGATGGAATACCCGATCTGCCGCGCCTATGTGGATTCACGCGTGAACCGCATCTACGGCGGTACCAGCGAGGTCATGAAAGAGCTGATCTCGCGTAACCTGTAAACCGCAAGTGATACAACCAACTGACAGGAGAATTTCATGGGCAATATGGTGAAAGACAAAGTCGTCGTGGTCACAGGCTCGGGGGGCGGCATTGGCCGCGACATCGCCCTGGCCATGGTGCGCGAGGGGGCCAAGGTGGTGGTGAATGACCTGGGCGCTTCGGTGTCGGGCGAAGGCAATGACGCAGGTCCGGCGCAAGCCGTGGTGAACGAGATCAAGGCGCTGGGCGGCGAGGCCGTTGCCAACACCGACAGCGTGTCGGATGCCACGGGCGCTGGCCGCATCATCCAGACCGCGCTGGACACCTTTGGCCGCATTGACGTGGTCGTCAACAACGCGGGCATTCTGCGTGACCGCTTCTTCCACAAGATGAGCGCGGACGAGTGGGATGCGGTCATCAAGGTCCACCTCTACGGCGCGTACTACGTCAGCCGCGCTGCGGCCACCCATTTCAAGGAACAGGGCTCGGGCAACTACATCCACATGACCTCCACCTCAGGGCTGGTGGGCAACTTTGGGCAGGCCAACTACTCGGCGGCCAAGCTGGGTGTGATGGCGCTGTCCAAGTCCATCGCGCTGGACATGCAGAAGTTCAAGGTGCGTTCCAACTGCATTGCGCCGTTTGCCTGGAGCCGCATGATTGGCTCCATCCCCACGGACACCGATGCTGAAAAAGCGCGCGTGGAGCGCATCAAGCAGATGACCCCTGCCAAGATTGCCCCGCTGGCTGTGTGCCTGGCCAGCGATGCAGCGTCTGACACCAATGGCCAGATCTTTGCGGTGCGCAACAACGAAATCTTCCTGATGAGCCAGCCGCGCCCCGTGCGCTCGGTGCACCGCAGCGAGGGCTGGAGCCCCGAGACGGTGCTGAGCCACGCGTTACCCGCATTGAAGGCCAGTTTCTATCCATTAGATCGCTCCGGCGATGTTTTCAGCTGGGACCCAATATGACAGACACCTCCAGCGCGCCACCCACAGGCGTGCAAATTCAGCATCAGACAGCGCTCGATGCGGGCCGCTTCCTCATCCAGCATTGCGCGGCCTGTGGCAATCACGTGTACTTTCCGCGCGAGATATGCCCGCACTGTGGCGCTGGCGATCTGACCTGGGTAGAGCCCAGCGGTGTCGGCACGGTTTACGCCGTGACCACGGTGCGCCGCAAGGCGGATGCAGGCGGCGACTACAACGTGTCGCTGATTGACCTGGCCGAGGGTGTGCGCCTGATGAGCCGGGTGACCGACCTGGCCCCCGATGCCGTGCGCATTGGCCAGCAGGTCAGGGCGCGGGTTCAAATGCTTGAGGGTAAGGGCGTAATTGTGTTTGATGCCCCCACACAGCGTGCTAACCCTGCTATAAAAAAGGAAGCGTCATGAGTGTTGCATCGCCTTCAGGCCTGCGCGCCCTGCGCGGCAAGACCGCCATTGCCGGTGTGGCCACCTTCGGCTGTGGTGAAGCTCCCGGCTTCACCGACATGGAGTTGCTGGCCCGCTCGGCCCGCGCTGCGGTGGCCGATGCCGGGTTGAAGATGAGTGACATCGACGGCCTTTGCACGGCCAGTGTGGCATCCACCATGTGGCCCATGCCGGTCATCGAACACCTGGGGCTCAACCCCCGCTACATCGACGGAACCATGCTGGGCGGCTCCAGCTTTATTGCCCACCTGCTGCCTGCCATGCACGCGCTGCAATCCGGGCAATGCAATGCCGTGCTGGTCTGCTACGGCAGCGCTCAGCGCTCGGGTGTCTTCAGCCGGGCCGAGATTGCCCGCGCACGTCGGGCGCTGGACCCGCAGCCTTATGAGGCACCCTACGAGCCGATGATGCCGGTGTCAGCCTATGCGCTGGCCACGTCGCGCCACATGCACCAATACGGCACCACGCGCCGCCAGCTGGCCGAGGTGGCGGTGGCCGCGCGCGGCTGGGCTCAGCTCAACCCTGAAGCTTTCATGCGAGACCCGCTGAGCATTGACGACGTGCTCAAGTCCCGCATGGTGTCAGACCCACTCTCGGTACGCGACTGCTGTCTGGTGACTGATGGCGGTGGTGCCTACGTGCTGGTGCGTGCCGACCGCGCCAAAGACCTGCCTCACAAACCCGTGTATATGCTGGGCAATGCCACCGCCGTGTGGAACCGGCAAATCTCCAGCATGCCCGACCTCACGGTCACTGCAGCCACCCAGTCGGGCCGTGAGGCCTATGCTATGGCGGGCCTGTCGGCCCATGACATCAACGTGGTGCAGTTGTATGACGCGTTCACCATCAACACCCTGCTGTTTCTGGAAGACCTGGGCTTTTGCAAGAAAGGCGAGGGCGGCGCGTTTGTGGAAGGCGGTGCCATTGCACCGGGCGGCAAGCTGCCGGTGAACACCAACGGCGGCGGCTTGTCTTGCGTGCACCCCGGCATGTACGGCATCTTTGCGTTGATTGAGGCGGTGCGCCAGTTGCGTGGCGATTGCGGCGCGCGCCAGGTGGCGGGTGCGCAGACGGCCCTGGCGCATGGCAATGGCGGCACGCTGTCCAGCCAGGCCACCGCCATTCTGGGGACTGCCGAGGCGCTTTGAAGGCCGTACCGGCTGAACCCGGTAACGGATCTGGTTACTATTAAATTGGTAGCTACTCAAGCACGTAGTACAAAGGCTACAGGCCTATTTGAAGGAGATTTTTGTGATTCGAGACCCCGAAACCCTGTCTGCACTGCTGGACACCGTGAACCGCTTCGTGCGCGAGCGCCTGGTGCCTGCCGAAGCCCTGGTGGCCGAGACCGATGAGATCCCCCCGGACCTGGTGCAAGCCATGAAGGAAATGGGTCTGTTTGGCCTGACGGTGCCCGAGGAATACGGTGGCTTTGCGCTAACCATGGAAGAAGAAGTGATGGTCATGCTGGCCATGGGCCAGACCTCGCCCTGCTTTCGCTCGCTGTTTGGCACCACGGTGGGCATCGGCTCGCAGGGCATTGTGTTTGACGGCACACCGGAGCAAAAGGCCAAATACCTGCCACGCCTTGCCACCGGTGATCTGGTGGCATCTTTTGCATTGACCGAGCCCGATGCAGGCTCAGATGCCGCGTCGCTGCGCACCACCGCCATCAAGGGCACGGACGCGGATGGCGAGCACTACATCGTCAACGGCACCAAGCGCTACATCACCAATGCGCCGCATGCCGGCATTTTCACGCTGATGGCGCGCACCAACCCGGCGGACAAGGGCGCGGGCGGTGTTTCGGCCTTCATCGTGGAAGCCAATACGCCCGGCATCACGATCGGCAAGGTCGATAAAAAAATGGGCCAGCGCGGCGCGCACACGGCGGACGTGATTTTTGAGAACTGCCGCGTACCGGCCAGCCAGCTCATGGGTGGCAGAGAGGGCCAGGGCTTCAAGACAGCGATGAAGGTGCTGGAAAAAGGCCGCATTCACATTGCCGCCATCTGTGTGGGCGTGGCCGAGCGCATGCAGCGCGACGCGTTGCACTACGCCATGGAGCGCAAGCAGTTTGGCCAGCCCATCGCCGAGTTCCAGCTGGTGCAGGCCATGCTGGCTGACAGCCAGGCCGAGCTGTATGCCGCAAAGTGCATGGTGATTGATGCTGCCCGCAAGCGGGATGAGGGGCTGAACGTGTCGACCGAGGCATCCTGCTGCAAGCTGTTTGCGTCCGAGATGTGTGGCCGCGTGGCCGACCGCGCGGTGCAGATTTTTGGTGGCGCAGGCTACCTCAGCGAATACGGCATTGAGCGGTTTTACCGCGACGTGCGCCTGTTTCGCCTGTACGAAGGCACCAGCCAGATTCAGCAGATTGTGATTGCGCGTAACCTGGTGCGTGAAGCCAGGCGCTGATTCCCCCAGTTGGCCGCAACCCCGCCTTTTCTTGAAAGACCCCATGAAGCCCACTTTCTCCCGCCGCACACTCATCACCTCTGCCGTCGCGCTGGCCTGCGGTAACGCGCTGGCGCAAGGCACGGCCTACCCGGCGCAAACTATCAAGCTGATCGTGCCTTACCCGGCAGGCGGCGCCACAGATGCGCTGGCTCGCATGGTGGGCCAGAAGCTGCAGGAGTCATGGAACGTGACGGTGGTGGTGGACAACAAGCCCGGCGCGGGCGGCACCATCGGTAACAACCTGGTCGCCAAGGCCGCGCCAGACGGCTACACCGTGCTCATGGGCATCACCGCCATCATCCAGCAGCCCACACTGATGACCTTGCCCTACGATGCCGTCAAGGATTTCGCGCCGGTGACCCAGGTGGCCAGAAGCCCCAGCATGTTTGTGGTACCGCTCAGCTCGCCCGCCAGCACGCTGAAGGAATTTGTGGCTTTGGTCAAGGCCAACCCAGGCAAGTACAACTACGGCACTTACGGTGCGGGCACGTCATCGCACATTCAGGGCTCGCTGCTGAACCTGCAAGCCGGGCTGGACATGGTGCATGTGCCGTTTGCAGGGGCTGCGCCACTGGTCAACAACATGGTGGGGGGGCAACTGACCTCGGCGTTTGTTGACATGGCTTCGGGCCGCGCGCACCTCAAGTCATTCAAGGCGCTGGCGGTGACGGGTACGCAGCGCTTGCCTGCCTTGCCGGACGCGCCCACGTTTCAAGAGCAGGGCTATCACTCGTTTGACCCCTATGGCTGGTTTGGCCTTTTCATGCCCGCTGCTACGTCCGGTGCTGTTGTCAACAAGTTCTCGGACGAAGTCAATCGCATCCTGCGCCTGCCCGACGTGGTGGCCCGCATTGAAGGTCTGGGCCTGTGGGTGGGTGGCGGCAAGCCTGAAGAGTTCGGGCAGATGGTGAAGTCCGATGCGGCGGTTTACGCGAAGATCATCAAAGACGCGGGTATCAAGTTGAGCCAATGATGACGCGAGCACTATTGCCCTATACCGGGCCCTACACCGGCCTGCGCATTCTGGACATGAGCCAGGGCATTGCAGGGCCTTACTGCGCGCAAATCCTGTGGCAGCAAGGGGCTGACGTTGTCAAGGTCGAACCCCTGAGTGGCGACTGGGGCCGCTTTGTGGGGGTCGTGCGCGGCGAGCACAGTGCGCTGTCGATCCAGTTCAATGCAGGCAAGCGCAGCGTGGCGATTGATGGCCGGGGCGAGGCGGGCAGGGCGTTGCTGCACAGCATGGCGGTGCAGGCAGACATCATCGTGCAGAACTTTCGCCCCGGCGTGATGGAGCGCATGGGTCTGGGCTACGCGGCGCTGGCAGCCCGCAAGCCTGATCTGGTGTACGTATCGATCAGCGGCTATGGTCCCGATGGCCCCTATGCCGATGCGCCCGCGTCAGACTCTGTCATGCAGGCCGACAGTGGCCTGATGGTCACCAACCAGGACGCGCAGGGTCAGCCCCGGCGCGTTGGCATGCTGATGGCCGACGTGGTCACCGGTCTGTATGCGGCGCAGGCCACATCGGCTGCGCTGTACCAGCGGCTGGCCCGCAAGTTGGGTAGCCATGTGGAGGTGAGTCTTTTTGAAGCCTGTGCCTCGTTTCAGGGCGTCAATTTCCTGGAGCACGCGATGGCGGGCCAGCGCCCCTTTGGTGCCGTCAGTGCGCCTAACGGCGTGTTTGCCACGGCAGATGGTCAGATTACGCTGCTGGCCTTGAACAACGACCATTTCGCCCGTGTATGTCGGGCGCTGGAGCGACCTGCGTGGCTGGCCGATGCGCGCTTTGCCGACAATGTCTCCCGCATGGCGCATTGCGATGTGCTGCATCGCGCTATTGACGAGCTGCTGATGCAGCAACCCAGCGCCTTCTGGATGGCCCGCTTGCAGGCGCATGATGTGCTGCACGCCCCCGTTCGCGGGTTTGATGCTGTCATGGCGCATCCGCAGGCCACGCATCTGAACATGTTCACGCCCCTGGCGCAGCCCGGCTTTGTCAATCTGCCCCACATGGGGTTGCCGGCCACGGTGTTTCGTCGTGAGGCACTGTATGCGCCGCGCATCGGCGAACATTCAGTGCAGGTACTGCTGGATGCCGGGCAAGACGGAGCGCACATTCAGCGACTCATTAACGCTGGCGTCGTCGCTCAGGCCCCGGCACTGGTGTGAGACTCTGGCTGACCCTATTTTTTGGCTTTACTAGGAAATTTGAAACATGAACCACTATCGGAATCACCAACACAGCTTTTCCCTGCTTGGCCGACGTGCCCTTTCTCTTTCCTTTTCCTTGTCTTTGCCTCTTTGCCTGGGCGTGCTGGCGTTGATCAATGCAACCGGCGTGCAGGCGCAACCGGTTGGCTCCTACCCCTCCAAAACCATTCGCATGGTTGTGCCTTACCCGCCCGGTGGCCCTACCGATTTGACGGCGCGCTTGGTTGCCGTGGAGATGAGCAAGACGCTGGGTCAGACGATTATTGTGGACAACAAGGCCGGTGCCAGCGGCATGATTGGCGCTGAAATGGTGGCGCATGCCGAACCTGATGGCTACACCTTTCTGGCCAACGCGTCTTTGCATGTCATCAACCCCAGCATTTACCCCGACATGCGGTTTGATGCGTTCAAGGACTTTGTGCCCATTACCCAGCTGGCTGCCGTGCCGCTGGTGCTGGTGGTGCCTGCCAGCTCACCCATCAGATCCCTGAAAGACCTGGTCGAATATGGCAAGAAAAATCCTGCCAAGCTGAGTTTTGCGTCCGCGGGCAATGCATCGTCGCAGCAGCTTGCCGGTGAGTCATTCAAGATTGCGGCGGGTATCGACATGCAGCACGTGCCTTACAAAGGCAGTGCACCCGCGTTGACCGATGTGATCGGTGGGCAGGTGCAGCTCATGTTTGACTCCATGCCATCGGCCATGCCGTTCATCAAGTCCGGCAAGCTGCGTGCGCTGGCCGTCACCACCGAAAAGCGGGCGCAGGCATTGCCTGATTTACCCACCATTGCCGAGTCGGGCTACCCTGGTTTTGACATCAGTACCTGGTACGGCTTCTGGGCCCCTAAAGGCACACCCGCTCCCATCGTGGCCAAGCTGGCAGAAGCCGCAGCACGGGCTTTGAAAGTGCCGCAAATTGTGGATCAATACGGCGGCATGGGCGCGGAACCGGTGGGTTCCACGCCCGCCGAGTTCGCCCGCTACAACACGACCGAGGGCGTGAAGTGGGCCGACATTGTGCGCAAGTCAGGTGCTAAGGCAAACTGAAGCAGTTCATCACGCCGAAACTCAATACGTTTCAAACAACAGGAGACCCACACCATGTTCCCATTTCAGTCACGTCTTCAAACACCACTGTCATCGCGCCGCCGTGCGCTTGCCAAAGGCTTGTTGGGGTGGGCGGCGCTGGTTCCTCTGAGCGCTTTGGCGCAGTCCCCCCAGACCATCAAGCTCGTTGTCGGCTATGCCGCCGGTGGCCCGGTGGATGCGGCGGCACGGCTGTTTGCACCTGCTTTCGCCAAGGAGCTGGGCCAGCCCGTGGTGGTGGAGAACCGCCCCGGCGCGGGCGGTGCCATGGGAGGTGACTCGGTGGCCAAGGCGGTGCCCAACGGCTTGCTGATCTTCTTTGCAGCCAGCCCCACCATGACGATCAGCCCGCACATCCTCAAGTCCATGCCGTTTGACCCGGCCAAAGACGTGACGCCGGTGGCACCGATCCTGAGCTATTCCAATGTGCTGGTGGTCAACAAAGACCAAGCTTTCAGGACGGTGCCCGAGCTGGTGGCCTACGCCAAGGCCAACCCGGCCAAGGTGGCGTATGGCTCGGCAGGAATGGGGGCATCCAACCACCTCAGCGGTGAGCTTTTTGCGGCCCGCACTGGCACCCAACTCACCCACGTGCCTTACAAAGGCAACGCCCCGGCCATGACGGACGTGATTGGTGGCCAGATCAACATGATGTTTGACATCATCGGCAGCGCCCGCAACTACGTTGCATCAGGCCGTGTGCGCGCTGTGGCAGTGACCTCGCGTGAGCGCAACGCATCCATGCCGGATGTACCCACCATGCGCGAGGCAGGCATTGCCGATTACGAGGTGGGCGGCTGGTACGGCTTGTATGGCCCGGCCAGGCTCCCCGCCGACATTGTGGCCCGCTACAACGAAGCTACGCGCAAGGCGCTGGCCAGTGACGAGTTGAAGAGCCGGCTGATCGAACAGGGCTACGACTTGTGGACTGGCTCGCCCCAGATGCTCGCTGAGCGCGCTGCCCGCGAGCTGTCGCTGTGGGCCACCGTGACCAAGGGCATTCAGGTGGAGTAGGGCGGCTAAGAATAAAGCGTTTAATTCAGCGTGGCAGCCAGCGCCGCAAGCTGGTCGGTGGCAATGCCCCAGCCTTCGTGAAACCCCATCTTCTCGTGGGCGGCGCAATCCTCAGCCGTCCAGTGGCGCGCCCGCGCGATGTAGCGGGTTTGGCCGCCTTCCTCCTCAAACGTCAGGATGCCGGTGAAGAACGGTTTGCCCGACGGCACCCATGCCGAGGTGTAGGCGTCGGTGAAGACGATGCGCTCGTTTTTCACCACCTCAAGGTAAATGCCGAGGTTGGGCACCTTCGTGCCGTCGGGGCCCTGCATGGTGATGCAGCTGGAACCACCGGCGCGCACATCAATCTCAGCGGCGATGGTTTTCCAGGGCGGCGGCGTGAACCATTGCGTGATGAGCGCCGGCTCGGTCCAGCAGCGAAACAGCTTGGCGCGCGGCACGTTGATCAGGCGGTTGACGACGAGTTCGTGGACGGCAGTGGCGTCGGGTGCTGGCAGGCCCATGGTGGTGCTTCCTTCTAAAAGACTTGGTATTGGTGGGTGCCCAGCACGTTGGGACTATATCTACCGACGATGGGGTGTCAAGCTGGCGTCGGGCGCTCGGTGGACACATTGCTTCTCACACCTGCACACCAGAAAGCAAAAAGCCATTCAGGCATTTGGCATGAAAGGCTTCTTTGAAAATCTGGTGGTGATAGGTGGATTTGAACCACCGACATCAGCATTATGAATGCTGCGCTCTAACCAACTGAGCTATATCACCGTAAGCCCAAGATTATACCGATTTGGCAGCCCGGCCCACTTCGGCTTATTCGTTTCGCGTTACTGGTGGGTGAATGCAGCCTTGCGCTTGTTCACAAACGCATCCATGCCTTCCTTCTGGTCCGCCGTAGAGAACAGCGCATGGAACACGCGGCGTTCAAACATGATGCCGTCAGACAGGGTGCCTTCAAAGGAACGGTTAACGGTTTCCTTGGCTGCCATCACGGCGATTTGTGAGTAATCACTGATCATGAGCGCCGCGCCCAACGCCTCTTCCATGAGTTTGTCCAGGGGCACAACGCGGCTGACCAGCCCGGCACGCTCGGCCTCGGTAGCGTCCATCATGCGGCCGGTCAGGGCCAGGTCCATGGCTTTGGCCTTTCCCACGGCGCGCGGCAGACGCTGGGTGCCGCCTGCGCCGGGGATGATCCCCAACTTGATTTCGGGTTGGCCAAATTTGGCGTTGTCGGCGGCGATGATGAAGTCGCACATCATGGCGAGCTCGCAGCCACCCCCCAGCGCAAAGCCGCTCACCGCTGCAATCACGGGCTTGCGCACGCTGCGAATGGTCTCCCAGTTGCGGGTGATGTAGTCCCCCTTGTACACATCGGCAAAAGTGTAGGTGGCCATGGCGCCGATGTCGGCACCGGCGGCAAAGGCTTTCTCATTGCCGGTAATGATCATGCAGCCAATGGCGGCATCCGCGTCAAACGCCTTGAGCGCATTGCCCAGCTCGGTCATCAGTTGCTCGTTCAAGGCATTGAGTTGCTTGGGGCGGTTCAGGGTGACGATGCCGACCTTGCCGCCTTCGGTGCGGACCGTGATCAGTTCATAAGTCTTTTGTGCTTCAGCCATATCGTTCTCCGGTTTCAGGGTTGAAGGTTGACTATAACGAACCCCACACAGACCCTACTCAAGGGAAATCAGGGGGCACAATGGCATGCAAATTAACCGACCGCTCGGTCGGGAGATGGTAAATTGTTGAAAATTCTTGAAAGTACCTACCGAAATGACCGACTCCACCGTTCTGTATTCCGACCTGGGCAGCGTTGCCGTTGTCACGCTCAACCGGCCTCAGGCCCTGAACAGCTTCACCCGCCAGATGCACCACGACTTATGGGCTGCACTGGACCAGGCCGAGGCCAACCCGTTGATCCGTGGCCTGGTCATCACCGGTGCCGGGCGAGCCTTCTGCGCGGGCGCTGACCTGGCGGAGTTTGACTTCGCACCCGGCCCTAACCGAATCGCCCGTGCCGACCCGGGGCCAGTCATTGACCAGGCATTCAACCCCACTGCGCGCCGCCTTCAAAACCTGCGCATGCCCACGGTGGCCGCCGTGAATGGCGTGGCGGCAGGTGCAGGTGCCTCATTTGCGTTGGGGTGTGACATCGTGATTGCGGCGCCCACCGCCAGCTTTATTCAGGCGTTCAGCAAGATTGGGCTGATCCCCGATGCGGGCGGTACCTGGCTGATGACCGAGCGTCTCGGCCTGGCCCGTGCCATGGCTTTGTCCATGACGGGCGACAAGCTGGGCGCAGCGCAGGCCAAAGAGTGGGGAATGATCTGGGATGTTGCTGACGACTGCGTGGCAGCGGCGACGGGCATGGCCCAACGCCTGGCGACCATGCCCACCAAAGCGCTGGTGGCAACGCGCCACATTTTGCAGGGCAGCACGACACGCACGTTTAACCAGCAGCTCGACGTAGAGCGGGACACCCAGTCGGCCATGGGCAAAACCCATGATTATTTTGAAGGTGTCGCTGCGTTTCTTGAAAAACGGGCACCCCAATTCAAAGGGGAGTGAGGTATGGATGCTTTGGCTCTGGCCCAAAAAGTGGGGCAAACCATGTTCGCCGCAGACATTGCCTCCAAAGACACCATGGGCATGGAACTGTTGGGTTGTGAGCCGGGCCGAGCCACCATGCGCATGACGGTGCAGCCGCTGCACCTGAACGGCCACCAGATTTGCCACGGTGGTTTTATCTTCACGCTGGCCGATTCAACATTTGCGTTTGCCTGCAACAGCCATAACAAAAGCGCCGTGGCAGCCGGGTGCAGCATTGAGTTTCTCAAGCCCGGGCAGTTGGGCGATGTGCTGACCTGTGAAGGCATTGAGCAAACCCTGCTAGGCCGGCATGGCATTTACGACATGCGGGTGATCAACCAGCGCGGCGAAGTCATTGCCATGTTTCGCGGCAAGAGTGCACAAATTCAGGGCAGCGTGATTCCGGAATCATCATGAACCCTATGGCGACCAAAAACTTCCCGCTGGACCCCATTGAAAAAGCCAGTGTCGATGAGCTGCGCGCCCTGCAGTTGAAGCGGCTCAAATCAACGCTGCAGCACGCTTACGCCAATTCGCCGGTGTACCGAAAGAAATTTGATGCTGCAGGTGTGCATCCGGATGATTGCAATTCGCTGGCTGATCTGGCGAAATTTCCGTTCACCACCAAGAAATATTTGCGCGACAGCTACCCCTATGGCATGTTTGCCGTGCCGCGTGAACAATGCGCGCGCATTCACGCGTCCAGCGGCACCACGGGCAAGCCTACCGTGGTGGGCTACACCAAAAACGACATCGATATGTGGGCCAACATGGTGGCACGCAGCATTCGGGCAGGTGGGGCCAGACCGGGCGATCTGGTGCATGTGTCTTATGGTTATGGTTTGTTTACCGGCGGGCTGGGCGCGCACTACGGGGCTGAAAAACTGGGTTTGACCGTCGTGCCGTTTGGCGGTGGCCAGACTGAGCGGCAAGTGCAGTTGATTGCGGATTTCAAGCCCGACATCATCATGGTCACGCCCAGCTACATGCTGGCCATTGCCGAGGAGTTTGAACGCCAGGGTTTGAACCCGGCGGAGTCTTCATTGCGCGTGGGTATTTTTGGCGCGGAACCGTGGACCAATGACATGCGGGTGAACATTGAGCAGCGCATGGCGATCGACGCGGTGGATATCTATGGGTTGAGCGAAGTCATTGGCCCCGGTGTGGCCAGCGAGTGCCTGGAAACCAAGGATGGCCCCACCCTCTGGGAAGATCATTTTTACCCTGAAATCATCGACGCCCAAACCGGTGAGCTGATGCCCGACGGTGAGATGGGCGAGCTGGTGTTTACCAGCCTCACCAAGGAGGCCTTGCCCATCATCCGCTACCGCACCCGCGATCTCACGCGGCTGTTGCCAGGCACAGCGCGTACCATGCGGCGAATGGAAAAAATCACTGGCCGCAGCGATGACATGATGATCGTGCGGGGTGTGAATGTTTTCCCCACGCAGATTGAAGAACTGATCTTGAAGCGTGCCGAACTTGCGCCGCATTACCAGTGCATCCTGCGCCGCGAAGGCGTGATGGATGGCCTGCTGGTACTGGTGGAAACGCGTGCTGGCGTCATGCCAGAGAGCCTGGAAGCGCGGGCTGCCGCTAGGCAGCTTCAACATGACATCAAGGCCTATGTGGGCACCAGTGTCGAGATTGAGCTGCGCGCCGCGGGCGGTGTTGAGCGCAGCGTGGGCAAGGCCAAGCGGGTTGTTGACCAGCGGGGCGGATGCTAACCGTCGATCCAGCCTGAGACCCATTTGGCGTCACGTATCGCGAGCCGCCAGGTTATCACCGCTTTGGGCAGGGTAAGGGGTAGCTTCAGAAGCCGTTTGTCGCGTGCGACCAGCGCCTGTAATTTTGAAGCCGTTCCGGCATAAAGCGGCAAGTCATCCAGTTTGTGGATTCGCCAGGCTGAGAGAGTTTTGGTTTTCCCCTTGCCCACTTCTTGCCCTTCTCGTGCTTCCACTTCAACGCCCAGCCATTCATCGCCCGCCATAAAGCCGGCTTGCTCTGCCGCTCCGCCGCGCAGCACAGCCTTGACTTGCACGGTGCCTCCCTCGGCCACCCTCAAACCCAGGGCCTGTGCCAATTGCGCCGCATCCTCATGCACATTGACCCCGGCCGCATCCAGCAGGGTCTTCAGGGGCAATTCAGCCGTGCTGTGCACCCATGCGGCAAGCTCGGTGGCAAATGAACGCCCACCCAGGTCTTGCAATACAGCGGCCAGGTCGTCTTCACGCATGGGGCCGGCTTTGCAACGCTGCCAAAGCCCGCGCATGATCTCGTCCAGGGTGGTTTTGCCTTCGGCGCGCAGCGTGAGGTCCAGGCACAGCGCGACCAGCGCCCCCTTTGTGTAATAGCTGACAGTCGCGTTGGGTGTGTTTTCGTCCTGCCGGTAATACTTGACCCAGGCATCGAAGCTGGCCTGAGCGACCGACTGCACCTCGCGGCCCGGTGTTTGCAGAACCTGATTGATGGTTTTGTTGAGCAGCTTGAGGTAGGCCGCGTCGTCTATCAATTTGGCCCGGCGCAGCAGCAAGTCGTCGTAGTAGCTGGTGAATCCCTCAAAAAACCACAACAACGAGGTGTAGTTTTCGGCCGCGTAATCGTATTGGGCGAATTCGATGGGGCGCAGGCGCTTGACGTTCCAGGTGTGAAAGTACTCATGGCTGATCAAGCCCAGCAGGGTGGTGTAACCCTCCGGTTGGCGTACGGCGCGGCCCTCTGGCTGATCGGTGGGTGCCAAACGCGGCAGGTCTTTGCGGTTGCAGATCAACGTCGTGGAATTGCGGTGCTCCAGACCACCGTAGCCATCGTCCACTGCGTTGAGCATGAACACAAAACTCTTGTGCGGCGGCCTGTACGTTGATTTCTTCGCTGCCTTTTCTCCAGGCCCTGAGGTGTGCCAGAAGTTGATTTCAGCTTCGCAAATTTTTTGCGTATCGGCCAGTAGTTTGGCCCCGTCAAATGAGGGTGGCGCACCCGCCACGACAAAGCGGTGCGGCACGCCGCAAGCTGTAAAGGAGCCGCTCCAGAACGTGCCCATTTCTACCGGGCAATCGGCCAGCTCATCGTAATGGACGGCCAGATAGGTGCCAAAACCGTTCTTCGTTACCTTGATGGGCAAGAGGCCCGTGGCGACATTCCAGTGCCGGATGGATGGCGCGGCGACAAGTTCCAACAACTGTGGCGAGTCTGTTTGCCCTTCGACCCGCAAACACAGGCTGGTGCCGTTGAAAAACCCGCGCGAGGCATCCAACCAGGCGGTGCGCACCGAGTTGTCAAACGCGCAGACTTCATAGGTCAGCACCAATGACCTGGCCGTGTCGCAAGGGACCTGCCAGGTGCACTTGTCAAGCTGCGTGACCGGTACGGCGCGTTTGGATTGATGGGCCTGCAGGCGTTGCAGGTTTTTGGAAAACTCGCGAACCAGGTAACTGCCTGGAATCCAAATGGGCAAACTGACCTGTTGACTGGGGGCCGGGCTTTTAACCGTCAGCGTGACCTTGAACAGGTGGGCATGCAGGTCGGCGACTTCAACGCGAAAGTGAACGGCTGGATGAACGGCAGATGCCGCCGCCGCTTTAATTTTTGGCCTCTGCAAGGAATTTTTCAACCTGGGCAGACCCAATGGCACCTGGCACACGTGAACCGTCGGCAAAAATCAGCGTGGGGGTGCCTGTGATTTTGTACTTGCGCCCCAGCTCCACGTTGCGCATCAGCGCAGACGCGTCGCAGCCGGTGGCCGCCGCCGCAGCAGCCTGGTCCCGCACCATCCAGTCTTGCCAGGCTTTGGCCCGGTCTTTGGCACACCAGAGGTTTCGTGATCTCTCGGCGGAGTCAGCCCCCAGAATGGGGTATAGAAACATGCTGATGGTCACGTTGTCCACTTTTTGCAAATCCTTCTCAAAACGCTTGCAATAGCCGCAGTTGGGGTCTTCAAAGACAGCTAGCTTGCGCTTGCCGTTGCCGCGAACGATGGTGAATGAATCCTTCATGGGGAGTGCGTCAAATGCGATGGCGGTCAGCTTGTCCAGCCGCTCTTCGGTCAGATTGCGCTTTTGCTTAGTGTCGATCAGGCTGCCTTGAATCAGAAAATTGGCGTCCGCATCGGTATAAAAAATTTCCGTGCCATTTACCCGAATCTCAAACAAACCTGGCATGGGGCTTTTGGTGATCTCGTCAATTTTGAGGAATTGCGGAATGCGTTCGACAAGATTCTTGCGGATCGATGCATCGTCCGCCAGGGCACCCATACTGATGCAGGCCATGGCTGTGGCCAAAAGTGTTTTGATCTTGTTCATCTTGCTTGCTTCCATTCAATCATTTCTATGTCTCATCGCTCGCCAAATCGTGCAACGAGTCAGACGCCCATCGCCTGGCGGGTAACCCAGTGCTTCAAGGGGCCGCTGCGGTCAAAGCCCCGCATGCCCATGTTACGCAGAGTTTGCCAACCGCTGCCACTCTGGGTGAACAGTCGTTGCAACCCATCGGTCGCCGAGGCCAGCATGGCTGCCTCTGCTTTGCGTGCCCGTTCGTAGCGGCGCAGCAGTTTTTCATCAGCCACGCTGCGCCAGTAGTCGCGCTGGCTGATGAGCGTAGCCAACTCAGCAACATCCCCCAGCCCCAGGTTCAAGCCTTGGCCGCTGAGCGGATGCACGGTATGGGCTGCATCCCCCGCCAATGCCCATGCTGCACCATTGGTGACGCCCGCCCAGCGATCTGTGCGCGCCAGTTGAAGGGGCCACAGGGCGCGCTCACCCGTCAGCGTCAGCTTGCCCAGGGTTTCATGGCTTTCAGCCTGCACCACCTGCGCAAATTCGGCTTCACTCATTTCCATCAAGGCCTGTGCACGTGCATCTTCTACTGACACCACTATCGCAATGGAGTTCCCTTGCGACCCATTCAGCGGCAAAACGCCCAGGATGCCGTTTTTGGAAAACCATTGCCTGGCAGTTTGCTCATGCGGTTTCTCACATAGAAGCCGTGCTGCAATCGCGCGCTGGCTATAAGGTGTGACCTCAAACTCAACCCCAAATTCTGAGCGTGAACGGCTGGTTTTTCCCTCACAGACCACCGTCAGCGCTGCCGGTTGGGCGGCTTCCAGCAGCTCAATTTGGGGCTGAAAACGGGTGGCCTGTGCCAGTTGAGCCTCCAGCAAAGGCACGTCCACAATCCAGGCCAGCGCCTGTGCGCCCGTGTCAGAGGCACTGAAGACGACTTCGCCGCCGTCATCACCCTGTACCCGCATCTTGAGCACCGGCGTTGCAGCGGTTTCATCGGGCCAGCACCGGACGGATTCAAGCAGTTGCCGGGATTTGACATTGAGCGCGTAGGCCCTCACGTCTGCTTTGGCTACGGTGCTTTGGGCGGGGTCTTGCGCGACCAAACCCACCCGAAGGCGCTCCTGGGCCAATAGCAGCGCCAGGGTGCGACCCGTGATGCCACCCCCGCGAATACACACGTCAAAAGGTCTTGCCATCTATCGATTGTAGAAGGCAGGGCAAAATCCCTGTCTACCCGTTCGTTAGCCCGTTCGTCCGTTTTCGTGAAGGAACTTCTCATGGACTCAGTCCAGTCAGCAGGTCGCAATGTCAGCGCCCGCATTGCCCGTCTTATTGTGTATCCGGTGAAATCATGCGCAGGGGTGGAGGTCAAGGAAGCCGTTTTGACAGAGACCGGTCTGGATCTGGACCGTGCCTGGATGGTGGTTGACGGGGATGGCCTCTTTGTCTCCCAGCGGGAGCAGCCCCGCATGGCATTGATCAAGCCGCACCTCAAGATGCATGAACTGGTGCTGCGCGCACCTGGCATGCTGGCGCTGCACGTGAACATTGACGCGGTAGAGCTGCCCGCTACCGTCAAGGTTTGGGATGATGTAGTGCCTGCGTTTGACATGGGGGCCATTGCGGCGCAATGGGTCACCGATTTTTTGTCGCTCACGGATGTTGGTCTGCCGGGGGCCAATGCCCACAAGTACCGCATGGTGCGGTTTGACCCGGATTTCAAGCGGCTCTCCAGCCTGAAATGGACCCAGGGGCTGGAAGCACTCAATCAGTTTTCAGATGGCTACCCGTTGCTGGTGACCAGTACCGCATCGCTGGACGGCCTGAACCAGCGATTACTGGCGGCGGGGAAGCCCGAAGTAGGTATTGAGCGGTTTCGGCCGAATATTGTGCTGTCGGGTGTAGAGGCCCATGACGAAGACCGTCTGCTGGATTTGCACGTGGAGGTGGATGGCGACGAAGCAGTGCTGAAGATGGTCAAACCCTGCGCGCGCTGCCCGATTCCCGATATCGATCCGGCCACAGCCATTTCCAGCAATGATGTCGGCGATGCTCTGCAAGGCTACCGGCAAAATGCATTGATGAACGGTGCCGTGACCTTTGGCATGAATGCGATTGTGATCAAAGGGGCCGATACAGTGTTACGCGTCGGGCAGACCGTGAGCGCGGACTTCGATTTCCGCTGAAGCATGCGAATAGAGGCGAATAGAGGCGAATTAAGGCGCATGCCTTACACTTGGCGGCCTGATTTTCGGGTGGTTTTGTGTCGTTTCGTCGGCTGCTTTTGGGGTATTGCATGAGTTTGAAGTGTGGAATTGTGGGTTTGCCAAATGTGGGTAAGTCCACCTTGTTCAATGCCTTGACCAAGGCCGGGATTGCCGCGGAAAATTATCCGTTTTGCACCATTGAGCCCAATGTAGGCATTGTGGAGCTGCCTGACTCACGCTTGCAGCAACTGGCGAACATCATCACGCCCGAGCGCATCGTGCCTGCGATTGTGGAATTCGTGGACATTGCGGGCCTGGTGGCGGGTGCCAGCACCGGTGAAGGCCTGGGCAACAAATTCCTGGCGCACATTCGCGAGACGGATGCCACCATCAATGTGGTGCGCTGCTTTGAAGACGACAACGTCATTCACGTGGCGGGCAAGGTGGACCCTATTTCAGATATTGAAGTCATCCAGACCGAGCTGTGCCTGGCCGATCTGGCTGCCGTTGAGAAAGCCCTGCACCGGGTCACCAAGACAGCGCGTTCTGGCGACAAGGAGTCCGTGAAGCTGGTGGCGATTCTGGAGAAATGCCAGGCGGCCCTCAACGAGGCCAAGCCGGTACGCACGCTGGAGTTCAGCAAGGAAGAGCAACCGCTTCTGAAACAGTTTTTCCTGATCACGGCCAAACCCGCCATGTTTGTGGCCAATGTGGCCGAAGACGGCTTTGAAAACAACCCGTTTCTGGATCGCCTGAAAGCCTATGCCGCCGCGCAGAATGCGCCGGTGGTGGCCATCAGCGCCAAGATGGAAGCCGAAATGGCAGAGATGGGCGACGAGGATCGCCAGATGTTCCTCGAAGAGTTGGGCCAGACCGAGCCCGGCCTGAACCGGCTCATTCGCGCGGCCTTCAAGCTGCTGGGTCTGCAAACCTATTTCACGGCCGGTGTAAAAGAAGTTCGTGCCTGGACGATTCACGTGGGTGATACGGGGCCGCAGGCGGCTGGCGTGATCCACACGGATTTTGAGAAAGGCTACATCCGCGCCCAGACCATTGCCTTTGACGATTTCATTGCCTTCAAGGGCGAGCAGGGTGCCAAGGACGCCGGCAAGATGCGGGCAGAAGGCAAAGAGTACGTCGTCAAGGATGGCGACGTGATGAATTTCCTGTTCAGTTCTTAGTGGGCGTCGTCTGCGTCGTCAAAACTTGAAGCCGCCCGGGAACACCCACAGCAGGGCGGAAGTCATCACCACATAGCGAGCGAATTTTCCAATGGCCATGTACAGCACACAGGGCCAGAATGACAGCTTCAGCCAGCCCGCTACCGCGCAGAGCGGGTCTCCCACGCCGGGCAACCACGACAACAGGCAGGCCTTGGGCCCAATCCGTTCCAGCCAGTCGAGCGCCCGCAGGTGCGTGGGAGAGTGGCGGTATTTGTCCACCACCCGGTGCGAACCCAAGCCCATGGCCCAGCTCACGGCACCGCCCAGCGTGTTGCCCGCCGTCGCGACCACAATGGTGGGCCAGAACAGGTCGGGGCGGAGTTTGATTAGGCCGAAAACAACAGGTTCAGAACCCAGTGGCAGCAAGGTTGCTGATATGAAAGAGACAACAAAGACGGTGCTCAAGCCAAATTGAGGCAAGGCCAGCAGAGTGAGCAGTTGTTCTATCCAGGCTTCCATGGGGAGGTGTGATGTTTCGGGCAAGATGTCGGGCGAGTATAGGCAGCCTGCTTGTGGACACCGTGCGGCGTCGCGCATTGCGCCGGCAAGGGCGACGACGAAGGGGAGGAAATCCTTCGCCGGAGGTTGCGAAAAATTTCAATTGCTGAAATATTGGGCAGCTAGAATAGTGCCGCTGGCCTTTGCGCCTTCCAAACCGTATTCTTCGTCTCCACACATTTCTCGACCACGCAGCCCGCATGAACATCGGCCACTTCGCATTGGCGAACTCCCTGTTTGTCGCTCCCATGGCGGGTGTGACCGACCGGCCTTTTCGCCAGCTTTGCAAAGCGCTGGGTGCGGGCTATGCAGTGAGCGAAATGGTGACTTCCCGGCGTGATTTGTGGAATACCCTGAAAACCTCACGCCGGGCCAACCACGATGGCGAGCCGGGTCCCATTGCCGTGCAGATTGCGGGCACCGATGCGCAGATGATGGCCGATGCGGCCGCCTACAACATCGACCGTGGCGCGCAGATCATTGATATCAACATGGGCTGCCCGGCCAAGAAAGTCTGCAACAAATGGGCGGGTTCGGCGCTGATGCAGGATGAGGCATTGGCGTTGTCTATCATAGAAGCCGTGGTGGGGGCCTGCGAGCCACACAAAGTGCCGGTGACGCTGAAGATGCGCACGGGCTGGAGCCAGTCCAACAAAAACGCCTCACGCATTGCCTTGTCTGCCCAGGAGGCCGGTGTGCAGATGATTACGGTGCATGGCCGCACCCGGGAGCAGGGGTATGGCGGCCACGCTGAATACGACACCATCACGGCGGTCAAGGCGGCTCTGCGTATTCCCGTGGTAGCGAATGGCGACATCACCACCCCCGAGAAAGCGCGTGATGTGCTGATGCGCACCGGTGCCGACGCCGTGATGATTGGCCGCGCGGCACAGGGCAGGCCGTGGATATTCCGCGAGGTTGCCCATTTTCTGACCACGGGGACCCACCTTGCACCACCCCTGGTCGCTGACGTGAAGCGCCTGCTGGTGGACCACTTGCATGACCATTACGACCTGTATGGCGAGTTTCTGGGCGTGCGTTCGGCGCGCAAACATATTGGCTGGTACGTCAAGACCTTGCCAGGGGGCGAGGCGTTTCGTGCCCGCATGAACCTGCTGGAAGACTGCCGCGAACAGACCCAGGCAGTTGCTGATTTTTTTGATGAGTTGAGTGAGCGGATGGATCGGATTCCGGCTGCACAGGCCAACGAAAATAACGAGGAAGACATGAAAAACACAAGAAATGCGCAGGCACTGGAAGCAGCATGAGCAAGAAGCACATTGAAGAATGCGTGCGCACCAGTCTTGAAGGCTATTTCAAGGACTTGCGTGGTACCGAGCCGGACGGCATGCACGAAATGATGGTCAAGGCGATCGAAAAGCCGCTGCTCGAAGTCGTGATGCAACACGCCGAAAACAACCAGTCCAAAGCCGCCCAGTGGTTGGGCTTGAATCGCAACACCTTACGCAAGAAGCTGGTGGAACACCGGTTGATCAAATAATTTTTTTCATGAATGCCACTGCCTTGAAACCATCCCTACTGACCGCCCTGATTTCCGTTTCAGACAAAACCGGCATTGTTGAATTCGCCAGGGAGCTGCATGCGCTGGGAGTCAAACTTTTGTCGACCGGCGGCACTGCAAAGCTCCTGTCTGAACAGGGTTTGCCAGTGACTGAAGTCGCCGAGCTCACCGGTTTTCCTGAAATGCTGGATGGGCGCGTCAAGACACTGCACCCCAAGGTGCATGGCGGGCTGCTGGCCCGGCGCGATATGCCCGAGCACATGGCTGCGCTGGCTGCACACGGCATCTCCACGATTGACCTGCTGATCGTCAACCTTTATCCGTTTGAATCAACCGTGGCCAAGCCCGGCTGCCTGCTTGCAGATGCGATTGAAAACATCGACATTGGCGGCCCGGCCATGGTGCGCAGCGCGGCCAAAAACTGGAAGGATGTGGGCGTGTTGACAGATGCGTCCCAATATCCTGTGGTCTTGGATGAGTTGAAGGCCAGTGGCAGGCTTGCCGACAAGACAAAGTTTGCACTGTCGGTGGCGGCTTTCAATCGCATCAGCCAGTACGACGGCGCTATTTCCGATTACCTCTCCAGCATTCAGGAAGACGGCAGCCATGCCTTGTTTGCAGGCCAGACCAACGGGCGCTTCATCAAGCTGCAAGACCTGCGCTACGGTGAGAATCCGCACCAGAAAGCGGCGTTTTACCGTGACCTGTCTCCCGCCCCCGGCTCGCTGGTGACGGCCAAACAATTGCAGGGCAAGGAACTCAGCTACAACAACATTGCCGATGCTGATGCGGCCTGGGAGTGCGTGAAGAGTTTCAACCCGGGCGTCGATGGCGCTGCCTGTGTCATCGTCAAGCACGCCAACCCCTGCGGCGTGGCATTGGGTGCTGACGCGCTGGGGGCTTACAGCAAGGCGTTCAAGACCGACCCCACCTCCGCCTTCGGCGGCATCATCGCGCTGAATTGCGCGCTGGATGAAGCGGCCGCCTTGCAAATTTCAAAGCAATTTGTCGAGGTATTGATGGCACCTGCCTTCACACCTGAAGCGCTGGCGGTGTTCAAGACCAAGGTGAATGTGCGTCTGCTGCAAATTGACCTGCCTTCCGGTGGCGCAAGCGCGTGGGCGCAAGGCCGCAATGCGGTTGATGTGAAGCGCATTGGCTCCGGCTTGTTAATGCAGACGGCAGACAACCATGAGCTGACGCTGGCTGATCTCAAAGTGGTCAGCACGGTTCAACCTACGCCTCAGCAGTTGCAGGACCTGCTGTTTGCCTGGAAGGTAGCCAAATATGTCAAGTCCAACGCCATTGTGTTCTGTGCCAATGGCATGACCATGGGCGTGGGTGCGGGTCAGATGAGTCGGCTGGACTCAGCCCGGATTGCGAGCATCAAGGCCCAGCATGCGGGCCTGTCTTTGGCCGGTACCGCAGTTGCCAGTGACGCATTCTTCCCGTTCAGGGATGGTCTGGATGTGGTGGTGGACGCTGGTGCAACGTGCGTGATTCAGCCCGGGGGCAGCATGCGCGATGAGGAAGTTATTGCCGCCGCCAATGAACGTGGTGTAGCCATGGTGTTTAGCGGCGTGCGCCACTTCAGGCACTGACCGTCATCCAAAAAAGCAGGCGACCCACACGGGATAAGACTTTACCGCTATATCTCTGGTAGCAAGCGTCGTGATAAAAGGCGTAGATGCTAGTCGCCTAGCGCCAGTGCCTGTGGCCGTAGTTGCCGTTGGACCAGCCCAGATTCAGATTGACACCGATGGGAGGGTAGTAGGGGCGGGCATAGTAGGCCGGGTAGACCACCGTGGGCGCTACCGTCGCGATGTACACGGGCTGGATCACCGGCTGGGTGATGACCTGCTGCGAGATCACGGCCTGACCCTGATCGGGCTGAATGTAGGTGGTGTTGTTTGACACGGGCGGTTGGGGGGCACTCACCCCTACCGGCGTAATTTGCAGGCGGACAAATTGGCCCGGGTCATTGGGCATTTGCACCGAGTATTGCTTGCCTGCGTATTCATAAACCACGTTATACGCTGTGGTGCGGTTCTCATAGAAGGTTTGCGTGGTGCAGCTTTGCACGTTCTGGGTCTGGGTGGGGCCTTGCCCCTCAATGCGGTCGCCCAGGATGGCACCACCCACCAGACCAATCATGGTGGCGAGCGCGCGGCCTTCACCACCACCCACCGCGTTGCCCATGGCCCCTCCCGCAATAGCCCCTATGACCGCGCCACCGCCCGACCTCTGGGATTGCACGGGAACAGCCTGAGTGGTACAAACCTGCCGTGGCACGCCAGTCTGGCTGATGACGGGCGTACTGGAGATGACACGTCCCATTTCCTGAGCCCCGCAAAGGGCAGCGGTGCCTGAAAGAACGGCCAGAAAAATGATCTTCTTCATAAAGTACTCCTTGTCGGTCAACAGGGGAATCTGCACCCAAGTGGATTCAGTTTAGCGCTGTACTCCCGCAATTTCAATGAATGCCCGGTAAAGCAGGGGTAACAATTTCACACATCTGCGCTTATCGTTGAAAGTGATCAAAATCGCTTGATCCCGATGATTTTTGGCCTAAAAATTTAGGCTAAACGGCACTTTAACCAAGTGGAATGGGCTTGGAGAGCTATTAAATTTATAGCGTCTTAAAAATGCTGCGGGCGATGTCCAGCGTTGCCGCAATGTCTTCATCCGAGTGGGCGGCGCTTACAAACCCGGCTTCGTACAAGGCCGGCGCAATGTAGACGCCGTTGTCCAGCAACCCGTGAAACAGGCGATTGAACCGGGGGCCATCAGTCTTCATCACCTGGCCGTAGTTCTGCGGCAAGGCATCCAGCAGGAAAAAGCCGAACATGCCTCCCTCGCTGTCACCGCAAAACGGCACGCCAGTCTCTTGCGCGGCGGTCTTGAGCCCTTTGACCAGAGATTGCGTCTTGCGCGAGAGGTTTTCAAAAAAACCCGGTTTCTGGATCTCCCGCAGGGTGGCCAGCCCGCAGGCCGTAGCCACGGGGTTGCCCGACAGCGTGCCAGCCTGGTACACCGGACCCAAAGGGGCCAATTGCTCCATCACCGCCCGTTTCGCCCCAAAGGCCGCCAGAGGCATGCCGCCACCAATGACTTTGCCCATGACGGTCATGTCCGGCTCAAAGCCAGGAATGTCACGGGCATACACGCTTTGGGCGCTGCCCAGTGCCACACGGCAGCCGGTCATGACCTCGTCAAACACTAGCAAGGCACCATGTTGCGTGCACAGTTCGCGGCAACGTTTCATGAACGGCACGGTGGCTCGCACGAAATTCATGTTGCCCGCAATCGGCTCGATCATGAGGCAGGCCAGCTCAGGGCCATGGAGCGAAAACGCCTCTTCAAGCTGCTCCAGGTTGTTGTACTCCAGCACCAGCGTGTGCTGCACGACCTCTGGCGGCACACCCGCGCTGGTCGGGTTGCCGAAGGTTGCCAGGCCGGACCCAGCCTTGACCAGAAGTGCGTCGGCATGGCCGTGGTAGCACCCTTCAAATTTGATGAGCTTGCTGCGCCCCGTCGCACCGCGGGCGAGGCGGATGGCGCTCATGGCAGCCTCTGTGCCAGAGCTCACCAGCCGCACCATGTCCATGCTGGGCACCAGCCGCAGGATTTCCTCGGCTAACTCGATCTCACGCTCCGTCGGCGCGCCGTAGGAAAAGCCTTCCAGCACCGCCTGCTGCACGGCCTGAACAACGGCGGGATGACCGTGACCCAGGATCATCGGCCCCCAGGAGCCGATGTAATCTATATAGCGTTTGTCCTCGGCGTCCCAGAACCAGGCCCCCTGCGCACGTTTGACGAACCGGGGTGTGCCGCCTACGGCTTTGAAGGCCCGCACGGGCGAGTTGACGCCGCCGGGAATCACGCGCCGGGCGCGGTCAAACAGAACTTGGTTGCGGTCAGTGTTTGGTGTCATGGGCGGGCAGGTCGAATATCAGGTCAGAGGTCAGGCCGTCATCGGCTGGGTCGGCGTCTTCATCGTCAGCATCAGGTTGGGCCCAGAAGAGCCGGTCAGGCACAACATGCCCCATGCCGGGCCGAAAGCCGCCGTCAAGGCAGCGATCCAGGTAACCCAGCGCTTCGGTGACAGCCTCGGGCAGCGCGGTGCCGCTGGCCAGCAAGGCTGCCAGGGCGGCTGACAGTGTGTCGCCAGCGCCGGAGAACACGGCTTCAAACCGCTCGAATTTTTCGCTGGCCATCACGGCCTGCGGCGACGCCAGCACGTTGTCAATGAACTGATCAGGCAGGGGAATGCCGGTGACCAGCGTGTAGGGCACGCCAAACTCCTGGGCTGCACGGGCGATATCGCGGGCTGTTGGGTTTTTGTCGCCACTCCAGTCCGGAAGCAACCAGCGCCACAGGGTACTGTGGTTTCCTGCCAACACCGTGGTTTGCGGCAAAAGCAGTTCCTTGAAGGCATCCAGATAGGCGTCGATTTCGGCTTCGGTCCACCAGGAAAGATTGGGCATGTACGCGACCAGCGGGACATCGGCGTAGTCGGCGGCGATCTCGGCGATGGCACTGACGTTCTCGGGCGACCCCACAAATCCAACCTTGAAAACCTGGACAGGAACATCTTCCAGAATGATGCGGGCCTGCTCGCGGACCGCTTCATCGTCAAAGGCAAAGTGATCATGAATTTCCGCAGTGTCACGGGCGTAAGCACCGGTCACCACGGCCAGCGCGTGAGCGCCTACGGACGCCACAGCCGTGACATCGCCTGACAGTCCGCCGGAGCCACTGGGGTCGCTGGCATTGAACACCATGACGCACGCGGGCTGGCCATCATCGGATGATGTGGCATCGTCTGTGCCGGGTTGGGGTGAGATGAGAGACATCAGACAGGCCTGACGTTGTCATCAGGCAAAATATCAGGGGTTGAGTTGCTTTCAGCGTCAGTCATAACAACGGTTTTGACGTTTTCGCCAGCATCGCCTCTATACAATCGTTGCATTCTATTCGAAGGCCCCTTAAGCTGTGCTTGATACTAAAACTTGGATGTGTCTGATTTGTGGGTGGATTTATGACGAAGTCGCGGGTGCGCCTGACCACGGCATCGCGCCGGGTACGCCATGGGGCGATGTGCCAATGAACTGGACCTGTCCAGAGTGCGGTGCCCGCAAGGAAGATTTCGAGATGGTCCAGATCTGAGATGTCCTGTTGAAAGTGTGCCGAATCTCCGTTGATCAATCCCAGCCCTGGAGCACTGTCTTGTGAGTACTACCGGATCAACCTTCAAAGTCCTGGTCATTGACGACAGCAACACGATCCGGCGCAGCGCCGAGATTTTCCTCAAGCAGGGTGGGCACGAGGTGATGCTCGCGGAGGATGGGTTTGATGCTCTGGCGAAGGTGAACGACTATCAACCCCATTTAATTTTCTGCGACATCCTGATGCCTCGTCTTGATGGCTATCAGACCTGCGCCATCATTAAACGCAACCTGAAATTTGCCACTGTGCCCGTGGTCATGCTGTCCTCCAAAGACGGTGTATTTGACAAGGCACGTGGACGCATGGTGGGGGCACAGGACTACTTGACCAAACCCTTTACCAAAGATCAATTGTTGCAGGCGGTCCAGCAGTTTGGTGCTGCGCTGTCGGGAGGAGTCTGATGTCAATTCAAAACGTGTTAGTCGTCGATGACTCGAAGACGGAGTTGATGTTCATGACGGACTTGCTTCAAAAGAGTGGTATGCATGTCAGAACTGCCGAGAGTGCAGAAGAGGCCTTTAAGCGTCTCGCAGAAGAAAAACCTGACTTGATTCTGATGGATGTAGTGATGCCCGGGCAAAACGGATTCCAGCTCACCCGCTCGATCAATCGCACGCCTGAGTATTCAACTAGTCCCATCATCATGTGCACCAGCAAGAACCTCGAAACCGACAGGGTGTGGGCCATGCGCCAGGGCGCCCGCGACTACATCACCAAACCTGTCAATGCGGTCGAGTTGTTCGCCAAAATCAAAGCGCTTGGCTGAACTGATCAAAACCGCATAGCCCATGGTCAACCGCGTCGCTATCAGAGAGCTCCAAAACCGTCTGGCATCCCGACTGCTGGCCGCCCGGACTGAGGGTGTGTCAGTGTCCTGGTTGGCCGTGAAGGCCGGCGGAGGCAATTACCTTTTCCCCCTGGCTCAATCCGGTGAGATTTTCCCGCTGGCCAATCTGCAGCCAGTGCCCTACTGCCGCAGCTGGTTTTCGGGAGTCGTGAATTTGCGCGGCGGCCTGTTCGGCGTCGTTGATCTGGCCGGGTTCCTGGCACAGGGTCAAGCGCCGGCCCGGTCTGAGCTTTCGCTGTCCGAGGCGAGCGTGGTCACCTTGAATTCGGCACTGGAAGTCAATTGTGCGCTGATGGTGGATAGCCTTGCAGGCCTTAGAAATGCCGAGGCCTTCGTCGCCTCTGAGCCGCCTGCACCCGACGCGCAAGTTTATTTTGGCAACCGTTATACCGATGCTGGTTCGCAGATGTGGCAGGAAATCAATCTTCAGGCTTTGTCCCTGTTCCCGCAGTTCCTGAGTATTAGTGCGTAAGTCAATCGTGAAGGCCTCATCATGTCCGTTGTCGATCAGCTGAAAAATCTGTTTTCAAAGAAGGCGCCAGATTCCGAGCAGGATTCCCGGTTAAGCCTGGCCATGCCCGACATGAGTTTTGATCCCGCAAGTTCAGACGTGACGGTGGGCCGGTCAATTCATTCGCCGCTGGGCGGTCAACAGAGCGTTCACGGCAGCATTCAAGGTGGCTTGCATGGCACAACGAGTGGTGCTGAGCGCGGAGCCCAGGACTTGGTGTCGCTGCCTGTTTTGGGCAACCGCACGGTGGCGCAGCACCAGACCATATTGCTCGTCCTTCTGGGCGTTGCGATGCTGGTACTGGTGGTCGTTGCCATCTATGCCTTGAACCAGGCCGACAAGGTGGCTCAGCAGCTGAGTGCGACTGGTCAGTCGCTCATGCAATCCCAGCGGTTGGCAAAATCCGTGTCGCAGGCGCTGGTGGGTGGTGAGAAAGCGTTTCCGGACGTGGCAGAAAGTGCCGGGGTGCTCTCTAAAACATTGCGGGGCCTGAAGTCAGGCGACGATCAGCTGAAGGTAGCAGCGCTTGGGTCGGATTTTGATCCTGAGCTTGACAAGGTCATGCCACTGATGGAGCGGGCTGCAAAGAACGCGGCGACGGTGATGAGCCAACAGAAAATCCTCACCCAGATCAATGCTGCCTTGCGTCTCATTAACCGGCAATCATCCGATTTGCTGGAAATCGCCGAGTCCATTTCCTCATTGAAGCTGCAGCAAAACGCGGGTGCCACCGAAATCTCGGCTGCGGGCCAGTTGGTGATGCTGACCCAGCGCATTGGCAAGTCGTCCAACGAGTTCCTGACGTCGGAGGGCGTTGGTGCCGAAGCAGTTTTTCTGTTGGGCAAGGACCTGAATTCCTTCAAGGAAATTTCACAGGGGTTATTGCAGGGAAGCTCCGAGTTGCGGCTTCAGTCTGCGAAAGACCCCCAGACGCGGGAACAACTGAACGCCTTGATCAAGCTCTACGAGCAGACACGGGTCCAGGCCGGAGCGATTTTGGGCAATTTGCAGGGCCTGGTATCAGCCCGTGAGGCACAGTCCTCCATTCTGGCTGACAGTGAGCCTATGCGCAAGAACCTGGAGGAGTTGCAGGGCAAGCTGTCAGGGCGCGCCGGTCTGGGTGTTGGTTCGCTGCTGGTTTTGTTTGCCGCTGCCCTGCTGGTGGTGCTGTTTGCCGGTGGTTTGTCTTATGTGCGCTTGTTGGACAGCCGCGGACGCCAGACGGTTGCCGAAAACCAGCGCCTGGATGCCGAGCGGCAGGAGCAAGAAGCCAAACGGGTCAACGACGCCAATCAGGCAGCCATTTTGCGTTTGATGAATGAGTTGCAGTCGGTCGCTGAGGGCGATTTGACCC
This sequence comes from Rhodoferax sp., assembly GCA_031411175.1. Lineage (GTDB taxonomy): Bacteria > Pseudomonadota > Gammaproteobacteria > Burkholderiales > Burkholderiaceae_C > JANYCG01. The sequence goes on from JANOAP010000081.1 coordinate 34,667, forward strand.
AGGAAGCGACGGTGACGGAAGACATCACGGGTGCTATCGCCGATTCAGTCAACTACACCGTGGAAGAGCTGCGGTCTTTGGTGGCCAACGTTCAAAACACGGCCGCGCGCGTGGCACAGACGACCGCCGATGTCGACTTGACATCGACCGAGCTGCTGGCAGCGTCGAATGAGCAGTTGCATGAAATTCGTGAAACAGGGCGATCTGTAGTGGATATGGCGGGCCGCATCAATGAAGTCTCAACGCAAGCCCAGGAGTCCGCTGCAGTCGCGCGCCAGTCGCTGCAAGCAGCAGAGACAGGTTTGCAGGCTGTGCAAAACGCTATCGGAGGCATGAACTCCATTCGGGACCAGATTCAGGAAACTTCCAAGCGCATCAAGCGGCTGGGTGAGTCGTCGCAAGAGATTGGCGAAATCACCGAACTGATTTCGGATATTACCGAGCAGACCAATGTACTGGCTCTCAATGCCGCCATCCAGGCCGCCTCGGCGGGTGAAGCGGGACGTGGCTTTTCGGTGGTTGCAGAAGAAGTTCAGCGTCTCGCAGAGCGGTCTGCCGACGCCACACGCCAGATTTCGGCGCTGGTGAAGGCCATTCAAACCGATACGCAGGACGCAGTGGCCGCCATGGAGCGCTCTACCCAGGGGGTGGTTGAAGGTGCCAAGCTGTCTGATAACGCAGGTACCGCCTTGACCGAGATTGACCAGGTGTCTCGCAGGCTGTCAGAGCTGATTCAGCACATTTCAAACTCGACATCCCGTGAGGCGAATTTGGCCAATGTGGTGGCCGAGAATATCCAGCATATTTTTGCTGTGACTGAGCAAACGGGAGCCGGGACAAAGTCGACGGCCTCCCAGGTTCGTGAATTGTCCCGAATGGCGGAAGAACTGCGCCAATCCGTGTCGCGATTCAAGATCGCCTGACTCGTTTTCAATGTCATTCGCAGGAGTGCACGAATCCATGCAAACGAACGAAGCTACCGCGGTCGACAATGAAATGACAGACAACGATCTGGGCCCACTGGCCTGGGTTCTTGACGAGCTGAAAAAATCGCTGGATGGTGCCTCCAAAGCCATGCGCCGGTTCGTGCGCGACGCAGAATTGGCACGCGGCTCGGATCTGGCAGAGCTGGACGCGAGTCAGCTCCGCATTGCGCGTCAACAACTGCACCAGGCGGTGGGTGCGCTGGAGATGGTCGGGTTTACAGCCCCTGCCAAGGTGTTGCGCGCCATGGAGGCTGTGGCGCAAAAGTTTGTCCAGCGCCCCGAGTTGTGCAGCGACGATGCCGCGAATAAAGTGGAGCGTGCCAGTTTTGCGCTGACCGAATACCTCGAAGGCGTCCTCAAAGGCAAGACGGCCTCGCCGGTTGCGCTGTTTCCCCAGTACCGTGACGTGGTCGAACTGGTGGGCGGAGAACGTGTCCATCCTGCGGACCTCTGGCCGATTGAGTGGTCGTGGATTGATGCTGTCATTCCGTTTGCCCTAGCACCTGCGGGCTACGATCCCAAAGTACGCAGCCAGTTCGACCAGTCGGTTCTCAGGGTGGTCAAAACGGGCGATGCGACTGCGGCCATGTCATTGCGCGATTTGTCTCTGGCATTGGCGGCCGGACAATCGGCCCTGGAGCCGCGTGTATTCTGGAAAATATGTGCCGCCTTCTTTGAGGCGACGGCGAGGGGGCTGTGCCCGGCCGACGTTTATGCCAAGCGGGCTGCATCCCGTCTGCTTCTCCAATACACCACCCTGGCCAAGGGCGACCAAAGCGTATCGGATCGGTTGGCGCAGGACCTGCTTTTCTTTTGTGCCCAGGCTGTGCCATTGCATGACGCTGAAGCACCCGTGCTGGTCGCAGTACGACACGCCTACGGCTTGACCCGTACGAAACCATTCGACTACGAAACACCCCAGTTCGGCCGTTTCGACCCCGCCGTGCTGGTTCAGGCCCGCAAGCGTATTTCTACGGCTACGGAAACCTGGTCTGCCCTGGCGGGTGGCGATACCAACCGCATTAGACAGGCTTCCGACCAGTTTGCGGCCGTGGCCGAGTCCATTCTGAAACTGCATCCAGAGAGCGGAGATCTTGCGCGGGCCTTGACGCGGGCCGTTGACCTGGCCGTTCGTTCTGGTGAACCGCCCTCAACACCCGTAGCCATGGAAGTGGCGACATCGATTCTGTACCTCGAAGCCGCCTACGAAGACCTGGACCCCACGGAATCGCATATGGCCGACAAAAGCAGGCGTCTGGCGCTGCGTCTGGAGCATGTCAGTGCTGGCGGGCAGTCTGAGCCGCTTGAAGGATGGATGGAGGACTTGTACCGTCGGGTGAGTGATCGTCAAACCATGGGAAGCGTGGTCGATGAATTGCGTACCTCGCTGGGTGAAATCGAGAAATCGCTGGACCAGTTTTTCCGCAATCCTCAAGACAAGCTGCCGTTGCACGAAGTGCCCAGCCAGCTCGCGCAGATGCGCGGCGTGTTTTCAGTGCTGGGTCTGGATCAGGCGTCACTCGCCACGTTGCGCATGCGTGACAGCGTTGAGAAAATTCTCGTTGACGACATCGTCGAAGGACCGGCGCGCACCACCACATTTGAAAAAATCGGAAGCAGCCTGGGCGCATTGGGCTTCCTCATCGACATGTTGAGCTACCAGCGTTCCATGGCGAAGAAACTGTTTGTCTACGACGAGGCCGAAGGCGAATTCAAACCCGTCATGGGGCGCGAAAAGGCGGTTGTTGCGCCGTCGGCCGTACCCGTTGCACCTATTCAGGCGTCACCTGCGGCCCCAGCATCGGTCGTCACAGAGATCCCGCATCCTGCTTCGCCCGTCGCACCCCCAAGCGGGGAAGTTAACGCGGAAGTTCTGCCGACGCTTGTGGCACAAGCTGCCAGCCTTGCACTTGAGGTACCGGCGCAGATACCCCTGCCGGTCGTGACTGAACCCGCTTTGGCAATGCCCGCGGCGGCGGTTGCGCTCGCAGCCGCCAAGCTTGCAGTACCAGAGCCTCTCGATGACGATGAAGCCGAGATTCGCGATATCTTTCTGGAAGAAGCCCGCGAAGTTGTCCAGAATGGCCTTCTGGCGGTCAAGGCACTGCAGGCCAACCCGGTCAATCTGGGCGAGCAGACCACCTTGCGCCGCGCCTTTCACACGCTCAAGGGCAGCTCCCGGATGGTGGGCCTCAATGAGTTTGGCGAAGCTGCATGGGCTATGGAGCAGTTGCTCAACAGCTGGCTGGCGGAACAGAAGCCTGCCAGTGAGGATCTGATCAGCCTGTCCGGCAGGGCCATGAGCGGATTTGGTGGCTGGGTTGAAGATATTGCAGCGCGTACTGATTCCGCATGGAGCGCGCAGCCGTTTTGCCAGTGCGCCGATGCGTTACGGCTGGATAAAAAGCTCACGGTTCTGCGGTTCCCCGGATTACCCGACGCTGGTGAAGCGACCCCGATGCCCGTTGTGGCTGACCCTGCACCAATCGTTTTGGTGCCGGTCGACCTTATTGGGACGCTGGCTGATTCGGGTGCAAGTGAGCTGACCGATTCCAAAGCCGTGGATCACGAAGAATTCGCCCCGACCCAGACGTTTGATCCGCAGGCGACCCAGGTTCTCAGCGTTTCGGCAACCGACAGCGTGGTTGCTGCGGTTGAAGACCTTTTGCCCCTGGGACTGGACGATATTGATTTTGGCACGGCGGCTCAACCTGAATTTGAGCCAACCGGTTTTGTCGACGCGGACGAAGTGGAAACCTCTCCAGCCCCGCTGGAGTTTGCGAGCTCTGCGGCGGTCGCATCTTCACCATGGGTGAATGAAGTTCCGGTTAGCACAGCCGTTGAGGAGGAGCTCGATGAACAGGTCAAGATCATCGGCTCGCTGCGAATTGGTATTCCGCTTTACAACGTTTACCTGAATGAAGCCGACGAATGGTCACGCCGGTTGCTGACCGAATTGAGCGAGTGGTCGCTTGAGCTCTATCGACCGCTATCCGACTCCACCGTTGCGCTCGCTCATTCGTTGTCGGGCAGTTCTGCAACCGTCGGATTCTCCGCATTGTCAGACATTGCCCGGGCGCTGGAGCAGGCACTGCAGCATGTGCAGTTGCACAATCGCAGCGAACCCGAGCATGCCCAGGCATTCATGGACGGTGCGGAAGATATTCGGCGCTTGTTGCACCAATTTGCTGCGGGCTTTCTGAAAGAGCCCGACGCTCGGATACTCGAGGCTCTCAGGGAGATTCTGGAGACTGAATTCGCAGCCAGTATGGCTGGAGCGCTGGACGATCTCGACTTTTCCCAAGCTGAAAAGTGGATGCCAGCCGAGGAGATTGAGCCGGAATCTGCAAAGCCTGACGACGCCCGCGTCGCACTGCCCGCCGAAACCAGTCCGGTTGAGCCTTCGACCTTGAGCCACGACGCAGTGCCGTTGTTGCCCATGGCGGTGGCCGCGGCAGCGGCTGTCACATTGCCCGCCGCAGGTCTCAATCTTGCTCCTGTGGCCGCGCTGGCTGACGACCATGATGACGATATCGATCTGATTGATGCGCTTGATGCAGATCTTTTCCCCATCTTCGAAGAGGAAGCGCTGGAGCTGCTTCCCCAGCTCGGTGGGGCATTGCGGCAGTGGTCTGCGCGTCCCGACAATCTGGGGGCGCGCAACGAGGTGCTTCGCGTCCTGCACACCCTCAAGGGCAGCGCCCGCTTGGCCGGTGCGTTGCGGCTCGGTGAAATGACCCATCGTATGGAGTCGGTCATTGAGCAACTGGGCAAAGAAGATATTGAGACGTCCCAACTTGAACCTCTGTTGACCCGGTTTGATGCCATTCAGGAGAATTTTGATGCGTTGCGTGCAGGGCCTGAGCAGGCCATGGTGCTGCCAGAAGAGGCCAAAAAATTGGCGGGTGCCGAGTCGCAGCCACCCGCGAGTGCTGTTGCTGTGGCTGGCGCAGTCAGTCCGCAACGCCTGGCGCCACCCTCTGCGGCGCTTGCGCCATTGCGCCAGATTGCCAATCAGTCGGTGCGCGTGCGCTCCCAGTTGCTTGATCGCTTGGTGAATCAGGCGGGTGAGGTCATGATCACGCGCTCACGGCTGGAGTCGAGGCTGGGCCAGTTGCGCGGCTCGTTGATTGACCTCTCTGGCAATCTGGACCGTTTGCGCCACCAGTTGCGCGACATTGAGGTGCAGGCCGAGTCGCAAATGCAGTCGCGAATGGCATTGGCCAAAGACATTGCGCAGGAATTTGACCCGCTGGAGTTTGACCGTTTCACCCGGGTTCAGGAGTTGACCCGCATGATGGCTGAGTCTGTCAACGATGTGGCCACCATCCAGCGCAACCTGCAGCGCACAGTCGAAGGGACTGAAGACGATCTGATCGCCCAGGGGCGTCAAGCCCGCGAATTGCAGCGCGACCTGCTGCGAACCCGCATGGTCGAATTTGAAGGAATTTCTGAACGTCTGTATGGCGTGGTGCGGCAGGCCTCCAAAGATGCGGGCAAACAGGTCAAGCTTGACATCACGGGCGGCTCCATGGACATGGACCGTGGCGTGCTGGAGCGCATGGCTCCGGCGTTCGAACACATTTTGCGCAATTCGGTGGCCCATGGCATTGAGGATCCGGCCGGGCGTGTCCAGGCGGGCAAGTCGGCTGCAGGCTTGATCACCATCGATTTGCAGCACCAGAACAACGAAGTGTCAGTTGAGTTTCACGACGACGGGGCAGGTCTGGACTTGCAACGCATTCGCGACAAGGCGGTTGCTACCGGCGTTGCCGCCGGGGCGCACGCCATGTCGGACGCCGAAGCCGCCAATCTGATTTTCATGCCAGGGTTTACTACGGCCTCCACAGTCACCGAACTCTCGGGGCGAGGTATTGGTATGGACGTGGTCAGGTCCGAGGTAAACGCTTTGGGTGGCCGCATTGAAACCAGCACGGAAAAGGGTGTAGGTACCCGGTTCAAGCTGATCCTTCCTTTGACCACGGCCGTCACGCATGTCGTGATGCTGAGATTAGGCGAACTGGTGATTGGTGTTCCTGCCAATGTGATCGAGATTGTGAGGCGGGTACCTGCAGCTGAATTGGAGCTGGCGTACCAGTCCAGTGCATTGACCTACGACGGCGCCCAAATTCCGTTTTTCTGGGCCGGTGCGTTGCTGCAAGCCTCTGCGCACAGCAGTGAGCCCGTTGCCAAAAACCTGCCAGTTGCAGTTTTCAGAAGTGCGGGCCAGCGGGTTGCTGTTCACATTGACGAGGTATTGGGCAACCAGGAGGTTGTTATCAAAAACCTGGGGCCTCAGTTGTCCCGGTTGCCCGGCCTGACAGGCATGTCGGTTCTGGCTTCAGGTGTCGTGGTGCTGATCTACAACCCGGTTGCTCTTGCTGCAGTCTACGGCGACCAGGCCCGGGCATTGCACCGCAAGGCGATGGATGCATCTGCTGAAATCAGTGTTGCCAAAGGCGGCGTGCTCTTGCCGGCGCTCATGGCGGGCGTCACCCAGGTGCCTTTGGTGATGGTGGTAGACGATTCCATCACGGTGCGGCGCGTGACCCAGCGTCTGCTCAAGCGTGAGGGGTACCGGGTTGTCATGGCGGCCGATGGGTTGCAGGCGCTGGAACGCCTGCAGGATGAGAAGCCGTCTGTTGTTCTGTCAGACATTGAAATGCCCCGCATGGATGGCTTTGACCTGGCACGCAATATCCGCGCTGACTCTGCCTTCAAGGATCTGCCTATCATCATGATCACGTCCCGGATTGCTGAAAAACACCGTGAGCATGCGCGCGAGCTGGGTGTGGACCACTACCTGGGCAAGCCCTATTCCGAGGACGAGCTGCTCGGTCTGGTGCGGCAATATTGCTCGGCCGGTGCTGAAGTCTAGTCAGCGTTCAACCCGCCTTTTTGACCACCGCATAACGCTGCAACGTGCGCGCGCGGGCTTCGTCGTGGGCGACGACAGGCAACGGATAGTTGTGCCCCAGCACGACATCAGCCGCCGCAAGTTCAACGGGGCTGGCTTTCCAGGGCGAATGAATTGCGGATGGGCCCAGCTTGGCAAGTTGCGGCAGGTAGCGGCGGATGAATTTGCCTTGTGCATCAAATTTCTCGCTCTGGCTGACCGGGTTGAAGATCCTGAAATAGGGCTGGGCGTCGCAGCCCGATGAACTGGCCCACTGCCAGCCGCCGTTGTTGGCCGACAGGTCGTAGTCGTTCAACTGCATCGCGAAATAGCGCTCGCCCCGGCGCCAGTCCAGCCCCAGGTCCTTGCACAGGAAGCTGGCCACCACCATGCGAAGCCTGTTGTGCATGTAGCCGGTCTGGTTGATCTGGGCCATGGCCGCATCCACCAGCGGGTAGCCGGTGCGCCCCTCGCACCAGGCTTTGAAAAGCGTTTCGGCATGCTTGCCGTGGTCCCACTGAATGGCGTCATATTCGCGCTTGTAGGCTCCCACGGCGACGTGCGGGAAGTTGGCCAGGATCTGAAAATAAAAGTCGCGCCAGATC
>JANOAP010000082.1:0-3663 GCA_031411175.1 Rhodoferax sp.
GCATTTCCATGGTGCACGTGCCTTACAAGGGTTCCGGCCCGGCCATCACCGACTTGATTGGCGGCCAACTTGACGGCATGTTCGAAAGCCTGGTCACGGCCACCGGCTATGTGCGCGGCGGCAAGCTGCGCCTGCTGGCGGTGAGTGGTGAGGTGCGCGGCAAAACCTTCCCTGATGTGCCCACCTTGAATGAAATCGTGCCCGGTGTCGTGGGGGGGGCCTGGTTTGGCATCTCGGCCCCGGCCCGCCTGCCCGCCGACATTGCCCAGCGTCTGCAAGCGGAAGTCCAGGCCATCGTCAACGCGCCCGACATGCAGGCGCGCCTGGGCGAACTTGGCATGACACCCCTGCCTCTGGGCGGGGCAGACTTTGTGGCCTTCATCCAGGCCGAGAACCGCAAGTGGGGGCCGGTCATCAAGGCGGGCCGCATCACGGTGGAATAGCCTTTGTGCTGTCAAAGCCTTCCCTCAAAGAATTCACCATCCAAGATTTCAATGACTCACTTAACCGATACGACTGGAGCATCCATGAGCAAACCCGAATTCGACCTCATCATCAAGAACGTCCGCGTGGTGCGCCCGCACGGCAATGTGGTGCACGACAGCGACATTGCCATCAAGGACGGCAAGTTCGCGCTGATCGCCCCCGGCATTGACGTCACGCGTGCCAAAGAAGTGCATGACGGCCAGGGCCAGCTGGCCTTCCCCGGTGTGGTGGATGCCCACATGCACAGCGGCATCTATTCGCCACTGGCCGAAGACGCGGTGACAGAGAGCAAAGCCGCAGCCATGGGCGGTGTCACGTCAAGCCTGAACTACTTTCGCACCGGCCAGTACTACCTGAATAAGGGCGGGCCGTACAAGAAGTTTTACCCCGAGGTGCTCAAGACTGCCAAAGGCAAGTTCCATGTGGACTACGGTTTTCACCTGGCACCCATGGACGGCACCCACATCAAGGAAATCCCCGAGCTGATTGAGAAACACGGTGTGTCCAGCTTCAAGATCTTCATGTTCTATGGCTCGCATGGCCTGCACGGCACGTCGAACTCGCAAAAAGACTTTCTGATGATTGGCGAGGATGAGCGTTATGACTACGCGCACTTTGAATTTGTGATGCGTGGCATTCAGGCGGCACGCGAGCAGATGCCCGAACGCGCCAAACAAATCTCGCTGTCCCTGCATTGCGAAACCGCCGAGGTCATGACGGCCTACACCAAAATTGTGGAGAAAGACAAGTCGTTTCAAAAGCCGGGCATGGGCCTGGCCGCCTACAGCGCCTCGCGCCCGCAACACTCGGAAGGCCTGGCGGTTTTCATTGCCAGTTACCTGGCCAACGAGACCTCGCTCACCAACATCAACCTGCTGCATCTGTCGTCACGCAAAGCGGTGCAGGCGGCGATGATGATGTCCGACGTGTTCCCGCACATCGACTTCAAACGCGAGGTGACGATTGGCCACCTGATGCTGGACACCAACTCCAAAGCTGCCGAACTCGCCAAGGTGAACCCGCCCATCCGCCCGCGCGAAGACGTGGAGTTTTTGTGGGAGGCCCTGCTGGCCGGTGAGCTGGACTGGGTGGTGAGCGACCACGCCTGCTGCCGCCATGAGATGAAGCTGCCCGCCCAATACAGCGGCAACTACTTTGGCAAGATCTGGGTGGCCAAGAGCGGTTTTGGTGGCACCGAGTATCTGTTGCCTGCGCTGGTGTCTGAGGGCACCAAGCGTGGCATGGGCTACAACCACATGGCACGGGTGACCAGCTGGAACCCGGCGCAGCGCTACGGCCTGAACCACAAGGGCGATATCGCGGTGGGTTTTGATGCCGACCTTGCGCTGGTCGATCCGGCCAAAACCTGGACCATCCACGCCAAAGACTCACCATCCACCCAGGGGTACACACCGTTTGAAGGGCTGGACATGTCGGCCCGTGTGGAGGCCACCTTTTTGCGCGGCCAGCTGATTTATGACCACGCGCGCGGCGTGATTGGCAAGCCCACTGGGCAGTATTTGCACCGTCCTACGGCCTGACGTGCCAGGCACTATGGTGATGACAGGCATCGCACCTTTACCGGCTGTGGTTCGTGCCAGCGCCATGCCCGCGGGCGTGCCGCATGTGCCGGTTGCCATTGTGGGTGCGGGTGCCTGCGGCCTCACGGCGGCGATCCATTTGCGCGATGCGGGCATCGATTGCGTGCTGCTGGAGCGCGATGCGGTGCCCAGTGGCTCAACCGCGCTGTCATCGGGCTTCATTCCGGCAGCGGGCACGCGCGTGCAGGCCGGGCAAGGCATTGCCGACACGGCGGCGCAATTTGCCAAAGACATTCAGGCCAAGGCACACGGCATGGCGGCCCCGCATCTGGTGGCGGCGTATGCGCAGGCCGTGGCACCCGCCCTGGACCGGTTGGGCGAGCACGGCTTGGGCTTCAGCGTGCTGGACGACTTCCTCTACCCCGGCCACACCACCTACCGCATGCACAGCTTGCCCCAGCGCACCGGTGCGGCGCTGGTGGCCGCGTTGGCCGACGCGGCCAGCCGCGCGGGCGCAGACGTGCTGGGCGACGCGCGGGTGACCGAGCTGTGGGTGGACGCATCGGGTCGTGCCCTGGGCGTGGGCTATGTTCGGCCCGACGGCACGCTGGAGCATCTGGCCTGCGATGCGCTGATCCTTGCGTGCAACGGTTTTGGCGGCAACCCGGCCATGGTGGCCGAGCTGCTGCCCGAGATGCGCGACGCGACGTTTGCAGGCCATACCGGTAACGATGGCAGCGCCATCCACTGGGGCAGGGCGATGGGGGCGCGTCTGGCCGACCTGGGCGGGTATCAGGGTCATGGTTCCTGGGCCGTGCCGCAGGGCGCGCTGATCACCTGGGCGCTGATGATGGAAGGCGGCGTGCAGATCAATGCGATGGGTCAGCGCTTTCATGATGAGACGCTGGGTTATTCCGAAGCGTCTGTCAAGGTGCTGGCGCAACCGGGTGGCGTGGCCTGGAATGTGTTTGATGCCCCGCTGCTGGCACTGGCGCGTGGCTTCCCCGACTTCTGCTCCGCAGAAGCAGCAGGTGCCGTCAAATCCTGCCCAGACGTGATTGCGCTGGCTGGCGTGCTGGGCTGCGAGCCGGGGCCGCTCACCGCGACGCTGGCTTCCATCAGCGCGGAGGTTGTGCCCGCAGACGGTCGCCAGTTCAAGCGCGCCTTGCAGCCCCCGTATTTCGCGGTCAAGGTGACCGGCGCACTGTTTCACACCCAGGGCGGGCTCGACATTGATGCCCAATGCCGCGTGTTGCGCGAAGACGGTACGCCGTTCCCCAACCTGCTGGCCGCAGGCGGTGCGGCGCGTGGCGTGTCGGGCAATGCAGTGTGGGGCTATCTGTCTGGCAACGGTTTGCTGAGCGCCGTGGCGGGTGGTGCTATTGCTGCAGGTACGGCCTCAGAGATCATCCAGCACAAATCCACACCATGAATGCCATGACAGCAACACACCATCAACCTGCCCCCGGCAAGCCCACCCTTCGCCAGCGCCTGGCCCAGCCCGCCATCGTGCTCGCCCCCGGCGTGTATGACGCCCTGAGCGCGCTCATCGCCGAGCAGGCCGGGTTTGAGGCGCTTTATCTGTCGGGTGCCTCCATCGCGTACACCCGCCTGGGCCGCTCTGACGTGGGCCTCA
>JANOAP010000083.1:0-1985 GCA_031411175.1 Rhodoferax sp.
TATAAGGTGAGGATCAGAGCAACAGAGACGAGTCGCAATGGGGCAACCCGGCGCGGGTGAAACGGGCAATCTCTACGCGCAGCAACACCAAGTAGGCCAGCGTTGATGGGGCCCCCAGAGCTGGCGGGTAGGTGGCACCGAGCCGTTGAGCGATCAACGGCCCAGATTAATGGCAGTCACATCTGCATACCCGCAAGGGCGTGCAGATGCACAGAATCCGGCTTATCGGTGGGCTTCACACTTTTTCAATCGGCCTTGATGCCGGCGCTTTTGATGGTCTTGCTCCAGTAAGCCAGATCGGACTTCACCAATGCGGCCAACGCGTCGGGGCCTTGGTAGCGCAGCTCCACACCGGCAGCATCTGCGCGGGTTTTGACCTCGGGCAATTCCAGTGAGCGTTTGACATCAGCGGTCAGCTTCGCAACCACGTCGGCTGGCGTTCCGGCTGGCGCAAACAGCGCAACCCAGGCTTCGAGCTTGAACCCGGGCAGACCTGCTTCGGTCGTGGTTGGAATCTGGGGCAACTGCGGGCTTCGCTTCTCGCCGGTCACTGCAAATGCCTTGAGTTTGCCAGCCTGCACGTGGCCCATCACCGAGGGCGGAGTGGTGATGAACACCTGTACCTGCCCGCTGAGTACATCCTGCACGGCCGGGCCAGAGCCGCGGTAGGGAATGTGCGTCATGAAGGTGCCGGTCTGCTGCTTGAAGATCTCGGTGCCGATGTGCGACAGCGACCCGGTACCCTGGGAGGCATAGTTGAGTTTGCCCGGGTTTTGCTTCGCATAAGCAATGAATTCCTTGAGGTTGCTGGCCGGCACCGACGGGTGCACGGCAAACACGTTGGTGGCCACGGTCAGCAGCGCCACGGGCGCGAAATCCTTGACCGGGTCCCACGGCAGGCCAGGCGTCAGCGCGGGGTTTCCCACGTGATAGGCCGAGTAGGAAATGAGCAAGGTGTAGCCGTCGGGTTTGGCGCGTGCCACGGCCTGGTAGGCCACATTGCCACTGCCGCCGGCCCGGTTGTCCACCACCACAGTCTGGCCACTCACCCGGCTCAAGGGCTCACTCAGCAGCCTGGCCGAGGTATCCACCAAGCCACCGGGCGGATTGGGCACCAGCAGCGTGATGGGTTTGGACGGGTAGGCATCCTGTGCTATGGCCAAAGCGCAAAGGCACAGGCTGCCAAAGGTCAGAATTTTCTTGATCATGGTGTTCTCTTGAAACAGGATTTAAAACCGCTCATGCGGCAACAAATAGCGCCACTGACCCATGGGCAGCGTGGTCAGCAACACGCGGCCAACACGGATGCGCTTCATGCTCAGAATCTTCAGCCCGACCCGCTCCAGCAAGTAGGCAATCAGCCCTGGGTGGGTTCCTTTGACGGCAAAGCGCAGCTTGCTTTTGCCCTCTGAAGTGCTGTTGACGCTGACCTTGACGCGCGGCAGCGGGTGTCCGTCCGAACTCAGGCCCTGGTTGAGCCGCTGCAGTGTGTCTGGCGGAATGTCGCCTTCAATTTCGACAATGATTTCGTGCTCGATCACGCCCGCGTCTTCAATCAGTTTGCGGGCAACCCGCCAGTCCTGGGTGAACACCAGCAGGCCGCCCGCACCCATCTCCAGCGGGACGGGCGAGTTGAGCTTGGTGAAATGCCGCTTGAGGATGGGCGTGCCCGAAGCATCGTCAGACGCATGGTTGGCGGGCGTCAGCAGTTGCCGCGCAAACAGGGGCTTTTTAAAAGGTGGTGTCTTTCCGCGCGCCCTGGAGGCGGGTTTGGGCGCCGGGTCGTCGTCATCGTCATCCTCCTCTTGATCTTCGTCACCATCGTCATAGCCCGGCGGCTTGTGCAGCAGCAGAGTGACCGCAATGGGCGTCATCAGGCTCGCGTTTTTGTCCAGCTCGATCTTCTGGGTGGGCAGCACCCGAAAAGGCGGGTCTTCCACCACCTGCCCGTCCACCCGCACCCAGCCGCCTTCAATGTACTGCTC
>JANOAP010000084.1:0-6025 GCA_031411175.1 Rhodoferax sp.
GGCGAAGAGATCGTGCGCCAGGCGCAAAGCGTGCTGGAGCAGGCCGCCAACATCAAGGAAATTGCCAAGCGCGGCAAAGACCCGTTGGCCGGGCCGCTCAAGCTGGGCGTGATCTACACCATTGGCCCCTATTTGCTGCCCGACCTGGTGCGCCAGATGATCACGCATACCCCCCAGATGCCGCTGATGCTGCAAGAGAACTTCACGGTGAAGCTGCTGGAAATGCTGCGCACCGGCGAGATTGATTGCGCCATTCTGGCCGAGCCGTTTCCCGACACGGGACTGGCGATGGCCCAGCTTTATGACGAGCCGTTTTATGCCGCGGTGCCAACCAACCACCCGCTGGCGGCGCACGCCACAGTCACCACCGACGAGCTGAAAAAAGAAACCATGCTGCTGCTGGGTGCCGGCCATTGTTTCCGCGATCACGTGCTGGAGGTGTGCCCGGAATTCGCGCGATTCTCCAGCAACGCCGAAGGCATTCGCAAGAGCTTTGAAGGCTCGTCGCTGGAAACCATCAAGCACATGGTGGCGGCGGGCATGGGCGTCACGCTGGTGCCGCGCCTGAGTATTCCCAAAGAAGCGTTGGCAACCAAGCCGCAGCGCAAGAAGGACGAAGACGCCTACGTCAAGTACCTGCCGTTTGCAGGCGACCCGCCCACCCGCCGCGTGGTGCTGGCCTGGCGGCGCAGCTTTACCCGCTATGAAGCCATTGCCTCACTGCGTAACGCGATCTATGCCTGCGAGTTGCCGGGTGTGAAGCGTTTGTCTTAAAAGGAAGTCTTTGTGGTGATGACCTCTGCCCAGCCTGGCATCCTCGGGCCTTTGCCCCGCGTGGGCCGCTATCTGTTTTTCAGCATCGTGCAGCCTGCGGGTGTGCGAGACAGCCTGGCCCGTCTGAAACGCCTGGTCTATGGCGACGCCGTTGTGGTCGCTCTCGGGCCAGAGTGTGTGGCCGCGCTGAACGCCAGCGTGCCGGGCTTGCGCGTGTTTCCGGCGTTGAAAGGCCCCCAGCAGGGGGCACCCCAGGATGCGAAGATCGAGGTTCCCTCTACACCCACGGCCTTGTTGTGCTGGCTGCGGGGCGAAGAGACGGGTGACCTGGTCCAGCTAGCCCGCCAGCTTGAAAAGGCCCTGGCACCCGCGCTGCACCTGGACCGTGTGCTGGATGGCTTCCGGTTCCACAAAGGCAAAAATGGCCATGGTCGGGATCTGACGGGCTACGAGGACGGCAGCGAAAACCCCAAAGGCAAGAAGGCAGAAACCGCCGCCTTGGTGCAGGGGCAGGGCACGGGGCTGGATGGCGCCAGCTTTCTGGCGGCGCAGCAGTGGCTGCATGATTTCGACGCGTTCGAGGCTATGTCGGGCGGAGCCAGGGACAAGATGGTGGGCCGCCGTTTGCGCGACAACGAGGAGCTCAAGCGCCCGCCCAAGTCGGCGCACAACAAGCGCACCGAGCAGGAAAGCTTCACGCCAGAGGCTTTTGTGCTGCGCCGCTCCATGCCCTGGGCCATGGGCAACAAGGCCGGGCTGATGTTTGTGGCCTTTGGCAAGAGCCTGGACGCTTTTGAGGTGCAGATGCGCCGCATGGTGGGCGAAGAAGACGGCATTGTGGACGGCCTGTTCCAGATGTCAAAACCGGTATCTGGCGCTTACTTCTGGTGCCCGCCCCTGCACAACGGCCGACTGGATCTGCGCGCCGTTCTGTGAAATTCAAGCTCTATCTGCAGCTCATCCGCTGGGACCGCCCAGCGGGCTGGCTGCTGCTGCTGTGGCCCACGCTGAGCGCGCTGTGGGTGGCATCAAACGGATTCCCCGGCTGGCATTTGCTGGCCGTCTTCACGCTGGGCACGATCCTGATGCGCAGCGCGGGCTGCTGCCTCAACGATGTGGCCGACCGTGACTTTGACAAGCACGTGAAGCGCACGGCGCAGCGTCCGGTCACAAGTGGTGCGCTGTCGGTCAAAGAGGCCTTGAGTTTGGGTGCCGTGCTGGCCCTGCTGGCCTTTGGCCTGGTGTTGACCACCAACATCACCACAGTGGGCTGGTCTTTTGCGGCGCTGGCTGTGGCCGTCATTTACCCGTTTGCCAAGCGCTTCTTTGCCATGCCGCAGGCCGTGCTGGGTGTGGCGTTCAGCTTCGGCATTCCGATGGCCTTCTCAGCAGTGCAATCACAAGTGCCCCCGCTGGCCTGGCTGCTCTTGCTGGGCAACCTGTTCTGGGTGCTGGCCTACGACACTGAATACGCCATGGTGGACCGGGACGACGACCTGAAGATCGGCATGAAAACATCAGCCATCACGCTGGGGCGCATGGATGTGCCGCTGATCCTGCTTTTTTATGTGATTTACCTGTCAATTTGGGCTCTAGCCCTCGTGAATATTGCTCAATCAGCTCCTTTTATAATAGCAATTATGGTGGCGCTGGGTCAAGCGGTGTGGCATGGCACGCTGATCTGGCACCGTACGCGCGAGGGCTGCTTCAAGGCTTTTCGCCTGAACCACTGGCTTGGGTTCACGGTGTTTGCAGGCATTGCCGCAAGCTACGCGCTGAAACCTTGAAGCGAAAAAAAGCCGCCTGCAAGAGGCGGCTCGTTCGGCGACTTTTTCCCCGCAGCGCCTTTTGAACGGCGCTGTGACTATCGCGCCATGGCGTTCGCTCAGCCTGCCTTCTTGGCAGCCTTCGACTTGGACTTGCCTTTTGACTTGGATTTGCCCTTGGCTTTGGCCGAGATGCTGGTCGAAGCGTCGGTGGCCTGGAGGGTCGCGGCAGACGCCGAGGTGGAGATCAAAGTCAGCGGTGCGGCGATAAGGGCGGCGCTGATCAGGGCGGTAAGCAGTTTCTTCATGTTTCAAATCCTTGTATTGGCAGAGTTCTGAGGGGTTGCCCGGCGATCGGGTGCCTGACTCTGTTGATACTTTAACGCACCGGTCACGTGCCGGTTGACCGCATCTGTCATTGAAACAATCCGCTCTAATTTTGGCATCACTCCTGAAGTTAATTGATGCTAGCAGGGACACGCCGGCGAGCCCACAATGCATTTGCAGAGAGCCAGCAGGCACTCCACGGTATGAATCGTGCATGGATTTGAAATTCTTAAGGAGTCATCAAGATGGGAAATTCTGTGAACATGGTTCGTCGCCACCTGCTCGGGGCTTCCGTTGCGGCAGGGGGTCTGGCGGGCGCAGGCGCCTTCTTGTCCATCGAGGCGCAGGCACAGGACAAGGCCAAGGTCAATATGCAACTGGGCTGGATCTCCGGCGGCAACCAGATTGGCGAGGTGGTCGCCAAGAGAATGGGCTACTACGAGCAGGAAGGCATTGACTTCAGCATCCAGCCCGGTGGTCCCAACATTGATGGTGTGGCCATTGTGGCCAGTGGCCGTTTTGAAGTGGGGCAGGTGTCGTCGAGTCCTTCCAACATGCTGGCCGTGTCGCAGGACCTGCCCATCAAGGTGTTTGCCACCGGCCTGCAACAGCACCCTTACACCTTTTTCTCGCTGAAGAAGAACCCGATCCGCACGCCGCAAGACATGGTGGGCAAGAAGATCGGCATCCAGTCCACCGGCATGGTTTTGTTGCGCGCCCTGCTGGCCAAGAACAAGATTGCCGAGAAAGACCTCACCATCATCCCGATTGGCAACGACATGACGCCGTTGCTCACGGGTCAGGTGGATGCGGCCACGGGCTGGCAAACCAACACCTCGGCGCTTAAGCCCTTTGGTGCCGACCGGGTTGATTTGCGGCTGTGGGACACCGGCGTGCGCCTGTACGCGTTGCCCTATTACGCGATGACCGAGACCATCCAGAAGAAGCCTGAAGTGCTGCAGCGCTTTCTGCGCGCGACGACCCGCGGCTGGGCCTATGCCAACAAGAACCGCGACCAGTCAGTGGATCACCTGATTAAGGAATATCCCAACCTCAACCGCGAAGACGAACGCGTGGCGATTGATGCGCTGATGAGCTATGCCTTCAATCAGCAAACCCAGGCGAATGGCTGGGGTGCGATGGACCGTGGAGTCTGGCAGGACCAGATCACGCAGTACGCCGATTTGGGGCAATTCACCAAACGGGTGCCTAAGGTGGACGAGGTGATGACGCTGGACATTCTCAATGCGACACGCGAGTTTCGCTTGAAGACTTTCGCCGCTGCCTGAGGGCTGCACCATGTCAGTTGTACAAACATCCCCGCAGCCCGCGGGCGGGTTAGACACGCCCTTCACACAACCAGCGGCAAATGACGCGCCGGGGGCGGGAGCCGCAGTGCGCTGCCGCAACATTTCGGTGCGGTTTTTTACAGATAGGCGATCCGTCACCGCCTTGCAGAACCTGAGCGTAGACATTGGCGCTGGCGAGTTCATGACCTTGCTGGGCCCGTCGGGCTGTGGCAAGTCGACCTTGCTGCGAGTGGTGGCTGATTTGATTCCGCCCAGCAAGGGCAGCTTGGAAGTGCTGGGGGCAACACCCGAAGTGGCGCGCCTGCGCCGCGACATTGGCTTTGTCTTTCAGGATGCGGCCTTATTGCCCTGGCGCACCGCACTGCAAAACGTGGAGCTGCCACTCACCGTGGCGCGCTCAAAGATCCAGAGCAGCAAGAAGGCCCGTGCAACCCCGCGTGAACTGCTGGAACTGGTGGGTTTGAAGGGCGCTGAAAACGCCTATCCACATGAGCTCTCGGGTGGCATGCGCCAGCGGGTGTCCATTGCGCGCGCTCTGGTCAGCGACCCCCGCGTGCTGCTGATGGACGAGCCTTTCGGTGCGCTGGACGAGATCACGCGTGACCGCCTGAATGAAGAGTTGCGTCGGGTCTGGAAAGAGCTGGGCATGACCATCATGTTTGTGACCCATAGCATTTATGAAGCGGCCTATCTTGGTCAGCGCGTGCTCATGATGGCGGCCAATCCGGGCCGGGTGCAGGAAATCGTGACGGTAGATCTGCCGGAAGACCGGAACCTGGCCATTCGCGAAACGTCTGAGTTCGTCGAACTCACCGCACACCTGCGGCGTGTGCTTGAAAACTGTTAGGGGAGTCACATTGATGAACACTCTGGAAATCAAAGGCGTCCCGCATACAGAATTGGACGACGAAGAAACCCTGGCCTACAAGGCCAACCGTCGCAGGCTGCTGTGGCGTCAGCGCGTGATGCCAGCCCTGGGCATTGCGATTTTGCTGTTTGCCTGGTGGGCGATCGTGACGGGCTTCAATGTCAAGCCTTTCATTGCGCCCTCGCCCATGCTGGTGCTGCAAACCCTGTTTGAGAAACGCAATGTTCTTCTGAGCAACATCGTTCCTACCGCGCTGGAGGCTGCTGGCGGGTTTCTGTTGGGGAATTTTGTGGCCATCGTGATTGCCACGATCTTTGTGCATAACAAGACGCTTAACGACATTTTCTTTCCGGTGGCGCTGATGCTCAACTCCATTCCGGTGGTGGCCAAGGCACCGGTGCTGGTGCTGATCATGGGCAACGGTGTGGAGCCCAAGATCGCCATCGCTGCGCTGGTGTGCTTTTTCCCGTCGCTGGTGAATATGGTGCGGGGGCTGCAATCGGCAAATCCCCAGGCGATGGAGCTGATGCGCGTGCTGTCTGCCAGCAAGACCGAGGTGTTCTTCAAGCTGCGCCTGTTCAGCTCCTTGCCTTACCTGTTCTCTGCCCTGCGCATTTCTGCCTCGATGTCGGTGATTGGTGCGGTGGTGGGGGAATGGATTGGCGCCACGGTCGGCATTGGGGCGCTGATCATTCAGGCCACCTTCAATTTTGACTCGGCCCTGCTGTATTCGGCGATCGTGATGAGCGCCTGCCTGTCAGGCAGTTTCTTCCTGATCATTGCCTTGCTGGAGCGCTGGCTGGTCAAGTGGCAGCCGGAACAGAGCCATTAACAATGGTACCGGCAAGGCACTAAGGCCAGACAACATTTTTAAGAGGATCACCATGAACAATGTCAATGACTGGATTCAACAGCCCGCGCGCGACGTGCGCATTACCGCAAAAGCAGACGTGGTGGTGGTCGGTGGCGGGCCGGCCGGC
>JANOAP010000085.1:0-3888 GCA_031411175.1 Rhodoferax sp.
CCAGGGGTCATTCACTCCCGGCGCTGGGCAGCTTGGATAACGCACTGTTGTGGCCAGATTTCAAAGCGGTGTGGCCTACGCTTGCCGCTGGCGTAACGGGTTCGCCGGCCGGTATTGTGGAGCCCTTCACCACCATGACGCCTTTCTGGTTGCCGACCATCAACACTGCGCTGTTGTTGTCCTCTGGCGTAACCCTGACGATTGCCCACCATGCCTTGCAGCACGGCAATCGCAGCAAGACCATCGGTTTCATGTGGCTCACGGTTTTGCTCGGCATTGTTTTCCTGATCGTTCAGGGCTATGAGTACTACCATGCCTATGCTGAGATGAACCTGAAGCTGACCTCGGGCGTCTACGGCTCAACCTTCTTCATGCTGACGGGTTTCCATGGCTTCCACGTGTTTGTTGGCATGTTGATGTTGCTGTTCATCACGCTGCGTTTGCAAAAAGGCCACTTCACGGCAGACCGGCATTTTGGCTTTGAAGGCGCTGCCTGGTACTGGCACTTTGTGGATGTGGTCTGGCTGGGCCTGTACATCCTGGTTTACTGGATGTAATTTCATTTCTAAATCATCCGTGCAGGTCGTTGTGCCTCCTAGCCGTGCTGAAGCACTGTCGTCGTCGGCACGCCTACTTCACGAATGATGTAGAAAAGAAATAGCTGCGCTGCTGTCGGAAAAAAGGCACCGCTTGCGGTGCCTTTTTGGTTGTGAAATCTGAACAGAATGACCGTAACGGACACGGATGTCTATCGGCCTGTCGGAATGCCGCCAGGCTGGATGTACCCCAATTTCCAGGCCGCCAAAATGCTGACGAACAGCAAAATTGAAAACCCCACGCGCATGGCCAGTGCCTTGAACATCAGAGAAGACTTTCGCTGGTCGTTCTTGCTTCCTCGCATCATGAAAAACAAGGCGCTGGCCAGGCTGCTCAGAATGACAACAAAGCCAAAAATGACAAGGTATTTCATGCTCTGGATTATCCCGTGAGTACCCGTTTAAGGTTTTGGCTGATCACATTAACCGCGCTGGCCAGCTTTGTGATTACCCTCTCATTGGGGCGTTGGCAGCTTTCACGCGCTGCCGAGAAAGAAGGCCTGCAGGCCGCCATTGAGGCACAGGGCAAGCGGACGATGATCGACAATGCTGCGCTCATCAGGGCACCGGATGCTAACGCTCTGATCCACCGCATTGCAAAGCTGCGTGGCACCTGGGCCCAAGAGCGGACGGTTTTTCTGGACAACCGGCAAATGAATGCCAAACCAGGCTTTTATGTGCTCACACCGCTGTTGCTGGAAGGCACATCGGCTGCCGTGATGGTGCAACGGGGCTGGGTGGCGCGTAATTTTGTTGACCGGGGCAAAGTGTCGGCCGTGCCAACCCCGTTGGGTGTGGTGGAACTGGAGGGCCGGATTGCCCCGCCACCGTCCAAGCTATATGAAATGGGTGATACCGGCAGCGGCTTGATCCGGCAAAATCTGGATCTTGTGCGCTTTAAGGCCGAAACAGGCTTGCCCTTAATGGCCGTCAGCATCCAGCAGACCGGGTCGGCCAGTGAAGGGCTGCTGCGTGAGTGGCCTGTGGTAGGGCCGGGTTCTGAGAAGAACTATGGTTACGCGTTTCAATGGTTCGGTCTGAGCGCCCTGATCGCAATTCTTTATGTCTGGTTCCAAATTGGCAAACGATTCTTTCCCAAACGCCGCGCCTGATGGCGCTGGACAGGCTGACCCAGCTGCCCGGGCAGATCAGCCATTGGGTCTGACAGTGCACTCCATGCCCAGCCCCGGCGAGGCGCTGGGCACGGACGGGCAGCGCACGGTCATGGGGCGCTGGAAGATGATTGCCGTGCTGCTGGTGTGTGCCGCGCCGGTGATCGCGTCTTACTTCATGTACTACGTGGTGCGGCCCGAAGGGCGCCGGAATTTTGGTGAACTGATCACCCTGCAACGGTACTTACCTGATCAAGCTGCCGTCAGTCTTGAGGGGCAAACGAATTCCTTGCGTGCGCTCACGGGCCAATGGTTGCTGGTCAGTGTTGCCAGCGGTGCCTGCGATCAAGCCTGTACCCGTCACCTCTATCTGCAACGCCAGCTGCGGGAAAGCCTGGGCAAGGAAAAGGACCGCATGGATTGGGTCTGGCTGATCAGTGACGACGCACCTGTCGATGGCAAACTGCGTGCCGCCCTGGTGGGTGCCACGGCGCTGCGGGTCCCGCAAACCGCTTTGGCGGCGTGGCTGCAACCGGCCCAAGGTCACCAGTTGTCCGAGCACCTGTACCTGGTAGACCCCATGGGCAACTGGATGATGCGTTTCCCCGCCGGACTGGACCTGACCTCTGCCGCCAAAGTCAAACGTGATCTGGAGCGGGTGCTGCGCGCGTCTGCCTTCTGGGACCAGCCGGGTCGCCAGCCATGAATTCACCCGCGCTCTACGACCTGTCTCCGCTGTTCCGCCTGATGGCGGTGGGTGCGCTGCTGGCCCTGGGTCCCATGGTCTGGGTGGGGTTTCGCAACCGGGGTGCGTCGCCCGTCCGGCGGCTGCATGCGCTCACCCTGATCACCTTGTTTCTGACGTTTGATCTGGTGCTGTTTGGCGCGTTCACCCGCCTCACGGATTCGGGGCTGGGCTGTCCGGACTGGCCGGGCTGCTATGGCAACGCCAGCCCCTTGGGTGCGCACAGCGATATTGCTCAAGCCCAGGCCGTCATGCCCACCGGGCCGGTGACCCGTGGCAAGGCCTGGATCGAAATGATTCATCGCTACCTGGCCACGGGCGTGGGCGTGCTCATTCTGGTGACTGCGGTGGCAAGCTGGCTCGCACCGCGCCATCTTCCGCGCCGTCTCATCAGCCCGTGGTGGGCCACGGCGACACTGGTCTGGGTCTGCATTCAGGGCGCATTTGGCGCGCTCACGGTCACGATGAAGCTGTTCCCGGCCATCGTGACGCTGCATTTGCTGGGCGGCCTGGTGTTGCTGGCCTTGCTGTGCGTTCAGGTGGTGCGGTACGGTCAACTGCAAGGCGGCTCTGCGGCCGCCCAGCCGCCGGTGGTGATTAGCGGGTCTACGCGCAACCTGCTGTGGCTCGCTTTCGCCGCGCTGGTGGTGCAGGTTGCATTGGGTGGCTGGGTCAGCACCAATTACGCGGTACTGGCTTGCAATGAATTTCCCCGCTGCCAGGGCAGTTGGTGGCCTGTGATGAACTTTGAGCAAGGCTTTGAGATCTGGCGGCGGCTGGGGTTCACGCAGCAAGGCGAGCACATCGGTTTTGCCGCGTTGACCGCCATTCACTACATGCACCGCATGATGGCGGCGGTGGTCCTGGTGCTGGCCGGTCTGCTGGCCTGGCGGCTCAACGGCACACCCGGTCTTCGTGTGCAGTCGCGCTGGCTGGCCGGGCTTCTGGGCCTGCAACTGGCCACCGGCCTGAGCAATGTCGTTTTTGACTGGCCACTGCTGGCCGCCCTTCTGCATACCGGTGGCGCTGCCGCCCTGGTGCTGGTGTTCACGTGGGTTGTTTGCGCCAGCCATAGCGCCCGTGAGCCGGTGAGCACGTCCGTCGCACTGCCCCCCGTTTCGGGTCTGAATACATGAGTGAATCCCCCCAAAAAACCAGTGTGCTGCGGCAGTTTTACGCGCTGACCAAGCCGCGCGTGATCCAGCTCATCGTGTTCTGCGCGCTGATAGGCATGGTGCTCGCTGTGCCTGGCCTGCCATCGCTGGCAGATATCAAGCGGGCGGTCATTGCCTGCGCCGGCATCTGGCTGGTGGCGGCTGCCGCTGCGGCGTTCATCGGCATTGTTGAAAAAGGCATCGATGCCAAGATGAAGCGCTCGGCCTGGCGCCCCACCGCCAGCGGCGAGTTGCGTGACGGGCTGACGCTGCTCTTCTCG
>JANOAP010000086.1:0-7703 GCA_031411175.1 Rhodoferax sp.
GCAATGGCGGCGGATTCTGTGGCCGTAAACCAGCCCAGCAAAATGCCGCCGACGATCAGGAATGGCGTGGTCAAAGCAGGCACCGAAGTAATCAGCGCTGTGAAGCCTTCCTTCAGGCTGCTTCTGGGGTACAGCGGGTAATTGCGGCGCTTGGCGTAGGCATGAACGGTTGCCATTTGGGCCAGGCCGATCAACAGGCCGGGCACGACGCCCGCCAAGTACATGGCTCCGATCGAGGTGGAAATCACGCCGCCCCACACCACCATCAAAATCGAAGGCGGGATGATGACGGCCAGCACCGCAGAAACGGCAGTGATGGCAATTGAAAACGACTTGTCATAACCTTCCTTGACCTGGGCCTCAATGAAGAGCTTGCCCTGGCTGGCGGCATCGGCAGTTGAAGAACCGGAGATACCTGCAAAAAAAACCGAGAGCACCACATTGATTTGCGCCAAACCACCGGGGAAGTGCCCCACCAAGGCGCGAGAAAGCCGCATTAGCCGATCTGTAATGCCGCCTGTGTTCATCAAGTTGGCGGTCAGCAGGAAAAAAGGCACTGCCAGCAGGATGAACGAGTTGTAGGCCTTGAACATCTCGTTGAACATGCCCAATGGAGACAAGCGCGGTTCAATGAGCAAAATGGGAAGAGAGGCCAGACCGAGCGAAAACGCCACTGGAACCCGCAGCGCAATAAAGACAAAGAAAGTGCCGAACAGAACCAGAGCGGCCATAGCAGGAGTCAAGGTAGCTGATGTCACATGGACTCCGTCGGTGCAATGGGCAGGAGGGGCATATTGGTCCGGTACAAGTTGATGTCCCGGGCGAAGGCTTCAATCAAAAACAGCAGCCAGACGATGCCAGTGAACGGCCAGGCGATGAAGATCAGCCACATGGGCAAGTCGGCCAGTTCAGAGGTCTGGTTCCAGCCAAATCTGGTGAACTCAATGCCCCAGTAAATCATCACCCCGGTGAATGCCAACACAAACACATTGGAGACCATGCGCAAGAGCGCATCCTGCCGGGGCGTTAGGTTGGACCATAAATCAACGTCAAAGTGCAGGCGTTCGCGCACTGCCAGGATCGCGCCAATCATCACCATCCAGATAAAACAGAAGCGGCTGAGCTCCTCCGTCCAGATGTAGCGTGGAATCAGTTCGGTGAAACGCGCGACGATTTGCAGCGTCACAGGGACAATGAGAACAGCGACTGCCAAAACCATGGCCCAAGTCAGCAGCCGCTGCACGATGTTCAAAAATGCGGTCATGTATGGATGATCCGAAGAAGGTGGTTTTGCCTGAAAGAAATCCGGAGGTCAACAGGCACCCTGCGGACCGTGCCGTTGCCAGCAGTGATGCTGCTGGCAGCGTGCTCAGTTCAACGCCGCTATCTTGGCGTAAATACCATCGGCGCCAATTTCTTTGGCATAGGCCGCCATCACCGGATCCACCAGTTTTTGCATGGCGGCGCGGTCGCTGAAAGCGACTTGCTTCAACTTGCCTGCTTTCTCAAGCGCGTCCAGTTTCTTTTGGTCTTCCGATGACTCAATTTGTCGGCCATAGGCACCCGCTTCCTTGCCGGCCTTGACAACGGCATCCTGCAAATCCTTGGGCAGTTTGTTGAAGGTTTTTGACGAGAAACAGATCGGCCGAATGGTGATGGCGTGATTGGTCAGATTGATGCTGGGCGCCACTTCGTAAAACTTCATGGCCTCTACGCCTGCTGCCTCGTTTTCACCACCCTCAATCACTTTGTTCTGGATGCCGTTGTAGACCTCGTTGTAGGCGATCACCTGGGGGGCCATGCCGATGGCGCTGAAGGTCCGTGTCCAAATGGGGGCACCCTGCACACGCACCTTGAGGTTTTTGAGTTCAGCCAGGTTGCGGGCCGGCTTGTTGGCAAAGATGTTGCGCACGCCGCCGCCGGCGTAACCAATCAGCATGACTTCACCTTTTTGCGCGACTTCGTCGGCAATCGGCTTGAGCAAATCCGCATCAAGCACTTTGTTCCAATGCGCCAGGTCCCTGAACAGGAAGGGCGCATCAATGAACGGCGCAGCTTTTGAAAAAGTGGACATGTGAGCCGGGGACACGATGGCGTAATCCACCGCCTTGCCTTGATTCATGTAGGCGAAATAGTCCTTTTCGAGGCCCAACTCACTGTTTTTGTGCAGTACAAAATTGATTGGTTTTCCGTAGTATTTTTTCACCAGTTCCTCAAACCGCACGAGGGCGCGATTGAACGCATGGTCATCGGCAAATTGCACTGCGCCGTGTAGCGTGATGGTGCCTTGGGCACGCGCCAAAGACGACAAGCCGATGGCTGCAGCCCCAGCGGCCAGTACGTTGACGGAACGGCGGGTGACGCCAGACGAGGGGAAGCGTTGCATAAAAAGCTCCTTCAAGTTTTGCGGTGGGTTAATGGTGTGATGATATGTCTTTGCGCGACAGGATGCGAGAATTGCACAGGGCTCAGGCCTTGTCAATACGGGTAATTGCCGTAGGGCTGGGAGAGTCTGAACATTTTCAACTTCATGTGAAATCGCGTTCACCCGCAAAAAAGGCCTTTGACCTCATGCAAGATCAAAAGCCCTGATTTAACGCCGCATGCGGCGGCTCACATGGAACTAGCGCCCGTACACCTTGCCAAACAGTTCCCAGCCTTTTCCGTTGAATCGTTGCATTTGCTCGCGTTCAATCGGGAAGAAATCATCCGCTGATGTCTTGATATTCACCCCTGGCAGCAACATGGGCAGTGTCAGGTCCAGACTGGCGGCCTGCTTCATCACGTTGGCACGGGTCAAATCGTCGCCGGCCTGCTTGAGCACTTGCACCATCAACTGGGCAACCGTGTAGCCATACACGTTGAAGTTGTCGGTCATGGAGCCGGTAGGGTGGTACTTCTTCATGTAGGCAACCCAGTCGTCCCATTCTTTGCCTTTCTGGAACTGTGGGTCAGTCGGGTCCTTGATGTAGCCTGCGGTATAGATGCCGACAGAGGCCTCCACACCGGCGGGTACCAGCACCGAAGCGACGGAGCTGGACACGCTGTTCAGGTAGTGGGTTGGCTTCCATCCCAGTTCAGCCGCCTTCTTGATGGCCTGTGCCGCAAATTTTGGCGTGGTGATGTTGAAGAATGTGTCAGCCCCGCTGGCCTTGAGAGAGACCATCTGGCTGTCAACCGTCGGGTCTGTCACCTCATAAGTGAGCTTCGAGACAATCATGGTCTTGCCTTTCTCGCCCAAACCATCTTCAAAGCCTTTCAGATAGTCTTTGCCGTAGTCGTCGTTCTGGTAAAGAATCGCGATTTTCGCGTTGGGCTTGGTTTCCATGATGTGCGCCGCAAACACTTTGGACTCAGACTGATAGCTGGGCTGATAGCCCATGGTCCACGGGAAGTTCTTGGGGTCGCCCCATTTGGTAGCACCGGTTGCATTGAACAACTGGGGCACCTTCTTGTCGTTCATGTACTTGTGGATGGCTGTGTTCGACGGCGTGCCCAGCGCCTGGAACACCAACAGCACTTCTTCCTGCTCTACCAGTTTACGGGTTTGTTCAACCGTCTTGGCGGGGTTGTAACCGTCGTCAAGTGAAATGAACTTGATCTTGCGGCCATTGACGCCGCCTTCGGCGTTGACCTTGTCAAAGTAGGCACCAATTGACTTCCCGATGGCACCATAGGCCGAAGCAGGCCCGGAGTACGGGTTGATGTGGCCGAGTTTGATTTCTTTGTCGTCGGCGCCAACGTCGTATTTCTTTTGCGCCAGGACCGTGTTCGCCGCAAGCGCGGTGACTACGCCTGCAATCAAGAGAGGGAAAAACTTGAATTTCATGGTTCGATATCTCCTTAAAGATGACCTAGTAACACTGGCACCGGACTCAGGGTTGTCCGGATATACCCTTGGTGGGCTTGACGAGTCTTGCCCACACCTTTTGCACCATGCCCATAACCCCTGTTGGCATCAGGTACATCAGCCCGATGAGCAGCACGCCATAGATGGCGGCCGGTGCTGATTTTGAAATTTCGTCGGCAATGTTGGGCACGAACTGGATGAAGATGGCACCAAAAATGGCACCTGGAATTGACGCCAGGCCACCCACCACCACACCCACCAGAAGAAATATGGAGAGCTGTACCGTGAAGCTATCGGGCGACACAAACGCCACCACAATCGCTCCCAGGGCCCCTGCCACGCCCGTGAATGCGGACGACACACCAAACGTCAATGATTTGAATAGGGGCAGATTGATACCCATGGCCGTGGCGGCAATAGGGTGGTCACGCACGGCTATCAGCGCACGGCCGACGCGGCCCCGCAACAGGTTCCATGCCAGCACAAACATGATCACGGTAACGGCCAGTGTGAAGAAATACAACCAACGGTCCGGGCTGAGGGGCTGACCAAACAGACTGAAGGAAAAAGGCGGCTCGGGCTTGCTCAGCACAAGGCCTTGCACGCCGCCCGTCATGCCTTCGATTTTTTTGTACTTGAGGAGTTGTGGAACGGCGAGCGCCAACGCAAAAGTGGCCAGCGCCAGATAGTGGCCGGCCAGGCGCAGCGCCGGAAAGCCAACCAGAAAACCAAATGTGAAACAGACAACCGCAGCGACGGGCAGTGTGGACCAATACGGTGCCCCCACTTTGTCCATCATGATCGCAGCGGTGTACGCACCAAAGGCATAGAAGGCACCGTGGCCCAATGAGATTTGCCCATTGAAGCCGGTGAGTATGTTCAAGCCCAAAATGGCAACCGCGTAAACCAGCACCAGGTTGAACTGAAACACCCGGTAGTTCTTGAACAGAAACGGCAGGATCACCAGGCCAATGGCCAATGCAGCCAGGGCCACCCAATGCCATTTTTGAAGTGGCTTGTTCATACCCGCACCACCACTTTCTTGCCAAACAGACCATCAGGCCGAAGTGTGAGAGTGCCTACGATGAGAACGAGTGCGACAGACAGCTTGAGCTCGGTCCCGATCACGTACGCACCCAGCAGGTTTTCAAGCACGCCCACCACAAAGCCGCCAATCACAGCCCCCCACGGGTTGTCGATGCCACCCAGCAAGGCCGCTGCAAACCCGTAGAGCAAGATGCCCGCCATCATGTTGGGATCAAGAAAAACAACGGGCGCGACCATCATGCCGGCCACGGCACCAATAGCGGCGGCCAGTCCCCAGCCCAACCCCAGCATCCATGAAACGCGAATGCCGACCAGGCGGGCGGAGTCCGGGTTTTGCGCGGCAGCACGCATGGCCAGCCCGATCGGCGTAAAGCGGAAGAATGCGTACAGCGAAAACAAAACGCACAGCAGCACAGCCGCAGAGCCGACATCGTGCGCCGTGAAATACTTCGTGCCCATCCAGGAACCCTTGGGGAAGGGGCTGGGAAATGACTTCAGTGTGTGGTCAAAAATCCATCCGGACAACGCATTCACGATGAGCAGCAAGCCGATGAACACAATCACATTGGTGAGCACGGGTGCTTTTTCCACGGGCCGCAAGACAACCCGCTGAATCAGCAATCCCAACACAAAAGAAACCGCCACCGTTGTAAAAAATGCAGCCCAGTACGACCAGCCTGCCTGGATCAACGCCCACCCAATGAAGGTGCTGAATGTCGCCATCTCGCCCTGTGCGAAGTTGATGTGGTGCGTGGCCTGGTAAATCATCACCAGCGCCAATGCCACAGAGCCATAGATGCAGCCGTTGGCCAGGCCCGAAAAGATTTGGTGGAGGAAGGCTTCCATGTTCAGTACCCCAGGTAGGCTTTGCGCACGGATTCATCGTTCTTGATCTGCTCGCTCGGCCCCGACAGTGCCACCCGCCCGGTCTCCAGCAGATAAGCATGATCTGCCAGGTCCAGCGCCAGGCTGGCGTTTTGCTCCACCAGCAGCATGCTGACCTTGTCTTCTTCGTTGATAGTCTTCATGATGCTGAAAATTTCTGCCACGATCAGTGGGGCCAGACCAAATGAAGGCTCATCGAGCAGTAGCAGCTTGGGCCGCAGCATCAGTGCACGGCTGATGGCCAGCATCTGCTGCTCGCCACCCGACAAGGTACCGGCCTGCTGATGGCGCCGCTGCTTGAGGATGGGAAAGCGGGTGAATGCCTTCTCCATGTCCAGGGCCAGCTCGGTCTTGTTGTTGCGCACATAGCCACCCAGGCGAAGGTTTTCTTCGGCAGACAGCGCCGTAAAGGTGCCTCGGCCATCGGGCACATGCGCCACACCCATACGTACCACGCCTTCGGTAGCCTTGCCGACGAGTTGCTGCCCGTCAAACAGGATACTGCCCGTAGTTTGCACCGTCTGGCACAAGGCTCGCAGGGTGGTGGTTTTGCCAGCCCCGTTGGCCCCCAGGATCGCGGTAATATGGCCGATCTCCAGCGAAAAACTCACGTCGTGCAGCACCTTGGTGGCACCATAGGCGGCATTGAGCCCACTGACTTCAAGCAGCTTTGTCATGCGCAGGGGTTCCCAGGTAAGCTTCAATGACGTCCGGATGGCTCTGGATGTGCGCGGGGTTGCCCTCGGCGATCTTGCGGCCAAAATTAAGCGCCACGATGTGGTCAGACACACCCATGACCAGGCTCATATGGTGTTCAACCAGCAGTACAGATATTTTGAGGCGGTCACGCACATCGAGAATCAGCCGCGCCAGGTCTGCCAGCTCCTCATGGTTCAAGCCTGCCGCCGGCTCGTCAAGCATCAGCAACTTGGGGTCTGCCGCGAGTGCCCGCCCAAACTCAACCCGCTTTTGGGTGCCGAAGGGCAGGCCGCCGACAGGGCGATTGCTGAACTGCGTCAGGCCCAGATAGTCCATGATCTCTGCGGCACGTTCCTGCAAACGCTTCTCTTCGGCGCGCACGCTGGGCAGGCGCAAAGCGCTGGACGCAAAGCCCGCCGATGAGCGCGAATGCGCACCCACCATGATGTTCTCGCGCACCGGCATGGACGCAAACATGGCCAGGTTCTGGAAGGTGCGGCCCAGGCCCAGGCCTGCGACCTGATGCGTGGGCGTCTTGGTGATGGATTTGCCTTCAAACAGGATGTCGCCACTGCTGTAGTTGTACAGCCGGCTCATGCAGTTGAACAACGTGGTCTTGCCCGCGCCGTTGGGGCCAATCAGGCCGCAGACACTGCCATGCGGCACGTCAAAGCCCACTGCATCGAGCGCCACAATGCCACCAAAGCGGACTGTGACGTCGCGCACGCTCAGCAGGGCGTTGGTGCTGGGGGTCAAGCTGGCAGCCTCTGGGTGAAGGCTGGGGCGGTGAGTAAAAGCATGGCGCATGATAGAGATGTGTATTCCCAAATCGCACCGGTGAATACCCTAGGGGTGATTTGCCGCTCGGTCGCCTGACCCAACCTCCACGACCTGTGTATTACTCCCCATGCACGATAACCTTGCTCGCGTCGAGATTCTGAGCTTTGCACAGCGCGCGATAGCCGCTGAGGATGGTCGGCGCATCAAGCACGCTCGTTATGTTGCCGTTGTCATCGAGATTGAGGTTTGCGCCATGTATCGCAAACCATACGACCGTTTCGCCAACTTGGTCCTTGGGCGTCATCAGCGTGTGCACTGAACCCGCAGGTTCAAACAGATACGACCCTGGCGAATTCACGACATCAGAATACTCGCGGTAAAACCAACGCCCCTTTTCGGTTACGGCATACACCGAACCTGTATGCCGGTGCGTTTCGATCAC
>JANOAP010000087.1:0-8633 GCA_031411175.1 Rhodoferax sp.
CGGACGAAACCGCAGGCAAGCCGCACCCGCGCATGCTGCACGAGCTGATGAGCGAGTTTGGCGTGCCACCCGGGCGCACGCTCATGATTGGTGACACGACCCACGATTTGCAGATGGCGCTTAACGCCGATTGCGCCAGCGTGGGGGTGAGCTACGGTGCGCACGAACCCGCTGCATTTGATGTGCTCA
This sequence comes from Rhodoferax sp., assembly GCA_031411175.1. Classification (GTDB taxonomy): domain Bacteria; phylum Pseudomonadota; class Gammaproteobacteria; order Burkholderiales; family Burkholderiaceae_C; genus JANYCG01. Next base: position 190 of record JANOAP010000087.1, read on the forward strand.
AGCCCCGCTTCGTCGCACATTCAGTTCGCGAGTTGCACACCTGGCTGCTGGCACATGCCTGAGGTGCTGCCATCGCCTGACAGCGGCATGGGTGGTCCGGATAGCGGGATTCCTTTGTGCAATTCGGGCGACCTGCACGATGGTGGTTTGGCCGTGCCGTTTGATGTGGTTTATCTGGGCCGGACCTGCCGGGCCTTTGCCGTTCGCTATGCAGGCCAGTCGCACGCCTACCTCAATCAATGCGCGCACGTGCCGATGGAAATGGACTACCAGCCCAACCGTTTCTTTGACAGCACCGGCCAGTGGTTGATGTGCGCCACCCATGGTGCCATGTACCACCCGGCGACGGGCCGTTGCGCGGGTGGGCCTTGCCGTGGCGGTCTCGTGAAAATCGCCCTGCTGGAAACGGAAGGCGTTGTGCACTGGCATACTGCTCCCAACCTCAAGCCCGTTGAGTTTTGAAGAATTTCCCAGAGAGTTTTAAATGACCGATCCCCTTCAGCCAGAGCAGCGCAGTGAATCCGCCACTACCGGAACCAACGAGAAATATCAGCCAAATCAGCCTGAAGCCCCCGTGGAACTTGCTCAACCAGCTCCTAAAAATGTAGCGACTTCAGCATCTTCGGCACCTTCGGGGTCAGCGGAGTCACCCGGCTGGGAGCGTGCCACGCTGGAAAAACTCGCGTTTGCATCGCTGAATGAGCAAAAAGCCCGTCGCCGCTGGAAGACGGGCGTCTGGCTGGCATGGCTGGCTTTCTTCATCTTTCTCACCTGGTCCGCCATGAGCCGCACGGGCGGCACCAAGGATGTCACCTCACCCCATACTGCCGTGGTGGAGATCAAGGGCGAAATTGCCTCGGGTGCGGAGGCCAGTGCCGAGCTGGTGATTGCGTCCATGCGCAGCGCGTTTGAAGACGAAGGCGCGTTGGCCGTGGTGCTGCTGATCAATTCGCCCGGTGGCAGTCCGGTGCAAGCCGGCATCATCAACGACGAGATACTCCGGCTCAAGGCCAAGCACAAGAAGCCCGTTTATGCGGTCGTCGAAGAGACCTGTGCCTCGGCGGCTTACTACATTGCGGTGGGAGCGGACAAAATTTTTGTGGACAAGGCCAGCATCGTGGGCTCGATTGGCGTGTTGATGGACGGCTTTGGCTTCACGGGCTTGATGGACAAGATTGGCGTAGAGCGACGCTTGATGACCGCCGGTGAAAACAAGGGCTTTCTGGACCCGTTCAGCCCGCAAACCGACAAGCAGCGCGCCTTTGCCCAGACCATGCTGGACCAGATTCACCAGCAATTCATTGCCGTGGTCAAAGCCGGGCGCGGCAAGCGGCTGAAAGAGACGCCAGAAATGTTCAGCGGCCTGTTCTGGAGCGGCCAACAGGCCATTGAACTGGGGCTGGCGGACCAGTTGGGTAACCTCGACTTTGTGGCCCGTGAGGTTGTGAAGGCAGAAGAGATCATCGACTACACGCGCCGTGACAACGTGGCCGAGCGCTTGGTCAAGCGATTTGGTGCGTCGATTGGGGAAGGCTCGGTGCGGGCGCTGAAGTCCATTCCTGCGCTGCGCTGAGGCTCTGCTGAAGCGCCGATAACGGCCGACAACGGCCGTTATCGACCGATGGCGAACACCGCAGGCGTGGCGTTGTCCAGCGTCGATGGCTTCTGCTTCCAGCTCTTGACGGTTTCGCTGCGGTTGCTGACAGTTGGCAGTGTGAGCCCGCTGCACACCGCCAGCCGTGTGTTGTGTTGCAGCGTCTGCACCAGCGCCTGCATCAGCGCCGCGTTGCGGTACGGCGTCTCGATAAAGAGCTGGGTCTGCCCGGTTTTCAGGGCCAATGACTCCAGCTCGCGAATTCTCTGGCTGCGTTCTGTGGCGTCCGTGGGCAAATAGCCGACAAAGGCGAAATTCTGGCCATTTAGGCCACTGGCCGCAAGTGCCAGCAGCAGGGACACGGGGCCGACCAGTGGCAGCACGGTGATCCCCAGATCGTGCGCGGCGCGTACCACTGACGAGCCGGGGTCCGCCACGGCGGGCATGCCGGCTTCGCTGACCAGGCCCACATCGTGCCCCAGCAGGGCCGGGGCCAGCAAATGCCTGGCATCAAACTGCCCGTTGTGGTCGCCCTTTTTGTGAACTTCGCGCGGAAGCTCCTGAATCTGTAGCGCCTGAAGCTGGCTGGACAAGGGCACCAGATCGTTCACACGTTTGAGGTAAGCGCGCGTGGTCTTGGCGTTTTCGCAAACCCAATGGCTCAGCCGGGCCGCCACCTGCAGCGTGCCCATGGGCATGGCGTCTTGCAGCGGGGCCTGCACGGCGCAGCCAAAGTCGAGTGGTGCGGGGACAAGGTAGAGCTTCCCTATACCTTGAACTTCAGAATGTGTGCTCATAAAACCTTGACCCCCGCCGCGCGGATCATCCGGCAGGTGCGGATCAGCGGCAAGCCGACCAGCGCGGTGGGGTCGTCGCTGTCAATAGATTCCAGCAGGGCAATGCCCAGGCCTTCGCTCTTGGCACTGCCAGCGCAGTCGTAAGGTGTTTCGGCCACTAGATAAGCTTCGATATCTTCGTCGCTCAGGTGTCTGAATCTGACTTTAACGGCTGCCAGATCAAGCTCCTCAAACCCGGTTTCAAGGCACACCACCGCCACGGCCGTCTGGAATACCACCGTTTTGCCCCGCATGCGCTGGAGTTGTTCGGTCGCGCGGGCGTGGGTGCCCGGTTTGCCCAGAGGTTCACCGTCCAGATCGGCCACTTGGTCCGAGCCAATGATCACGGCGTGCGGGTGCAGCACGGCGACGGCATGGGCCTTGGCCAGGGCAAGGCGGCAGGCCAGGTCGCGCGGGGATTCACAGGGCAGTGGCGTCTCGTCCACGTGGGGCGACACTACATCGAACGGCAAGCGCAGGCGCTGCATGAGTTCCCGGCGGTAGGGCGAGGTAGACCCCAGAATGAGCTGGCGGCTGGCAGGTTGACGGTTGGAAGAGGGCGACATGCCGTGATTCTCTTACACTGCACGCATGGAACACCAGTTTGCCCCCACCCGGCTCGACATCAAGGCGCTGGCACAGTCCGGCGGCACGATATCCGGCCATGATCTGCTATCAAGATATGAGCGCCTGTCTGAGGGGTTGCAAGGGGCCGGGCCGGATTTGACCATCGCCTGGTCAGCCCGCGGCGAGTGGCGCACGGGCGCTTCAGGCCACGGTGAAGCCTGGCTCCACCTGACGCTGGACACCGCATTGCCGTTGTTGTGCCAGCGCTGCCTGGGCCCTATCAATGTGCCGTTGTCGGTGCAGCGTGGGTTCCGTTTTGTGGCCAGCGAAGACGAGGCGCAGGCACAGGACGACGATGTGGACGAAGACTTGCTGGTATTGAGCCGTGAATTCAACCTGGCAGAGTTGATAGAAGACGAGCTGGTGATGGACGCGCCCATCATCCCGCGACACGAGGTGTGCCCGGTGCCGGTGAAACTGGCTGCAGCCGATGCTGATTTTGAGGCGTCTTCGGGCGACAAACCCAATCCATTTGCCGTTTTGGCCCCATTGCTGGGTGGCAAACCCAGCTAAATCAACAACTTGGGCTATAATCTTAGGCTTCGCTCAAGATTCTTGGGCGACCCGTTATTTACCAACCCAACGTGTACAGGCAGAGCGGACAGAGATCAGGCTGAGATTGCAGGCATTCATGGCCAGCAGCGGTTGTCTCTCTACGGTGCACACATTTCGAGGAGCGGATTATGGCCGTCCAACAAAACAAGAAGTCACCTTCCAAGCGCGGTATGCACCGTTCACACAATGCCCTGAATGTGCCGGGCATCGCTGTGGAGTCCACCACAGGTGAGACCCATTTGCGTCACCACATCAGCCCCACCGGTTTCTACCGTGGTCGCAAAGTGCTGAAGACCAAGTCTGAAGCCTGATTCAGACCCCACTGAAATCTTGTCCAACCAAGGCCCGAGGCTATCTTTTTGGTAGCATCGGGCCTTTGTTTTGACCACTCCCTTGACCGCATTCCCGATGCTGGATTGCCCTGATTCAGGCGGCTTGGTCGCATGACCACCGTCGCTGTTGACTGCATGGGCGGCGACCACGGTCCCCGTGTCACGCTCGCTGCCTGCAGGCAGTTTCTCGATCACCACCCCGAAGCCCATCTTGTTCTGGTGGGCCTGGCAGACAGTCTGGCGGCGTTTTCACACCCCCGTGCCCGAGTGGTTGCGGCCAGTGAAGTGGTTGGGATGGACGACCCTATTGAGGTTGCCTTGCGCCGCAAAAAGGATTCGTCCATGCGGGTGGCAATCCAGCAGGTCAAAAACGGTGCGGCACAGGCGGCTGTGTCTGCCGGCAATACCGGCGCACTGATGGCCATTTCGCGCTACGTGCTCAAGACCATGGATGGCATAGACCGTCCGGCCATCGCCGGGCAAATCCCCAATGCCACCGGGGGTGCCACAACCGTGCTGGACATGGGAGCCAATGTCGATTGCAGTGCAGAGCATCTGCTGCAATTCGCCGTGATGGGGTCGGCGCTGGTGTCGGTGCTCAGCGGCAATGACAACCCGTCCGTCGGCCTGCTCAATATTGGCGAAGAGGCCATCAAGGGCAACGAGGTCATCAAGAAAGCCGGCGAGTTGTTGCGTGCCGCGTCACGCGCGGGCGACCTGAATTTTTACGGCAACGTTGAAGGCAACGATATTTTCAAGGGCACGGCAGACATCGTGGTCTGTGACGGATTCGTGGGCAATGTAGCCCTCAAGGCCAGCGAAGGTTTGGCCTCGATGATTGGCGAGTTCCTCAAAAAAGAATTTTCCCGCAGTATTTTGACCAAAATCGCTGCCATCATTGCCTATCCGGTACTAACAGCGCTTAAAAATCGGGTGGACCACCGTCGTTACAACGGCGGTGCCCTGCTGGGCCTGCGCGGGCTGGTGTTCAAGAGCCATGGCTCGGCCGACGAAATGGCTTTTGAATACGCGTTGGTCCGCGCGTATGATTCGGCCAGAAACAACTTGCTTGACCGCGTTCAGACCCGTATCGCCCACGCAGCGCCGCTGCTGGCCGGTGCCGAAATGGCACCCAGGGTTGTGGAAGCGGCGGCACTCTAAAACTGATGAGACGCTATTCCCGCATCACTGGCACTGGCAGTTACCTGCCACCCCGTCGCCTGACCAACGCCGATCTGGTGGCCGAGTTGGGCAGCAAAGGCGTCGAAACGTCAGACGAATGGATTGTGGAGCGCACCGGCATCCGTGCTCGCCACTTCGCGGCACCGGATGTGTGCAGCAGCGATCTGGGCCTGGAAGCCGCCAAAAATGCACTGCAGGCTGCAGGCCTTGAAGCGAAAGACATCGACCTGATCATCGTGGCCACGTCAACGCCCGACATGGTGTTTCCGTCCACCGCCTGCATATTGCAAAACAAATTGGGTGCCAATGGCGGTGCGGCGTTTGACGTACAGGCTGTTTGCAGCGGCTTTGTATACGCGCTGAGCATTGCCGACGCCATGATCCAGACCGGCGCGGCCAACAAGGCGCTGGTGATAGGGGCCGAGGTGTTTTCCCGCATTCTTGACTTCACCGACCGCACCACCTGTGTGCTGTTCGGCGATGGTGCCGGTGCCGTGGTGCTTGAGGCGTCAGACAAACCCGGCATTCTGACCACCGACTTGCACGCCGATGGCAAGCACGTAGGCATTTTGTGTGTGCCTGGCCATGTGTCGGGCGGCCAGATTCTGGGTGACCCCTTACTCAAGATGGATGGCCAGGCCGTGTTCAAGCTGGCCGTGGGTGTGCTGGAGCAGGCCGCGCGCGCCACCTTGGCCAAGGCGGGCAAAACCGAAGCGGACATTGACTGGCTGATTCCGCACCAAGCCAATATCCGCATTATGCAAAGCACCGCCCGCAAGCTGAAGATGTCCATGGACAAAGTGGTTGTCACGGTGGACCAGCATGGCAACACCTCGGCCGCCTCCATTCCCCTGGCGCTGGACTCTGCCGTGCGAAGTGGCAAGATCAAGCCTGGTGAACTCCTCATGCTTGAAGGCGTGGGTGGCGGCTTCACCTGGGGCGCTGTGCTTCTTAATTTGTAGCTATAAATCCAATGTATTCGGAGGCTAAGCGAAAGTTAAGGCCCCATTTGATACTCAAGTTTTGCCAGTATTGCCATGAAACCATTTGCTTTCGTTTTCCCGGGTCAGGGCTCGCAGTCTGTGGGCATGCTCGACGGCTGGGGTGATCACCCCGCGGTGGTGCAAGCCATCGCGGAAGCGTCGGATGCACTGGGCGAAGATCTCGCCCAATTGATCAAGAACGGCCCCAAAGAAGCCCTGGCGCTCACCACCAACACCCAGCCTGTGATGCTGGTGGCAGGCGTGGCCGCCTACCGCGTCTGGATGTCTGAAACCGGCATGGCGCCATCGGCCGTGGCCGGCCACTCGCTGGGTGAATACTCAGCCATGGTGGCGGCCAGCATGCTGACCCTTGCGCAGGCAGTGCCGCTGGTGCGTTTTCGTGCACAAGCCATGCAGGAAGCCGTGCCGGTAGGCGTGGGTGCGATGGCAGCCATTCTGGGTATGGATGCTTCTAAAGTGATAGCTGGTTGTGAAGAAGTGACGAGGGCCATGCGCGCATTGGGTTCCGAAACCGCGCTGGAAGTGGTCGAGGCGGTCAACTTCAACGACCCGGCGCAAACGGTTATCGCGGGCAGCAAGGCGGCTGTCGAGAAAGCCTGCGAAGTGCTCAAAGCCAATGGTGCCAAACGTGCCTTGCCCCTGCCCGTGTCGGCCCCGTTTCATTCCAGCCTGATGCAGCCTGCAGCCGAAAAACTAAAAGAGAAACTCGAATCAATAGCATTTGCTTCGCCGCAAATGGCTTTGATCAACAACGTTGATGTGACGGTAGAAGTGGACGCAGACCGCATTCGTGACGCCCTCTACCGTCAGGCTTTTGGGCCAGTGCGCTGGGTGGAGTGTGTGCAGGCTATCAAGACCCATGGCATACAGACCGTTGTGGAATGCGGGCCAGGCAAAGTCCTGGCGGGCTTGGTCAAGCGCATCGATGCCGAGATGACGGGTTTGCCATTGTTCGATACGGCCAGTCTGGCTGAAGCTCAAAAAGCGCTGGCGGGGAGCGAGGCATGAGCGAGATCAATTTTGAAGGACAGGTCGCGCTGGTCACTGGCGCATCGCGCGGGATTGGTGCGGCGATTGCGCTGGAGCTGGCCGGCAAGGGCCTTAAAGTTATCGGTACGGCCACCACCGACGACGGAGCCGCAAAGATCAGCGCAGCCTTGGCGGCCTTTCCTGGATGTGCAGGCCGCAATTTGAACGTGAATGACGCGGCGGCCGCAGAAGGTCTGATTGACAGCATCGTCAAAGCGCATGGCGGCTTGCAGGTGCTGGTGAACAACGCCGGTATCACGCGTGACAACCTGGCCATGCGCATGAAAGACGACGACTGGGACGCGGTGCTGGACACCAACCTCAAGGCGGTTTTCCGCATGAGCCGCGCTGTCATGCGCACGATGATGAAGCAGCGCTATGGCCGCATCATCAGCATCACCTCGGTGGTGGGCGCGTCGGGTAATCCCGGGCAGGCCAACTACGCAGCCGCCAAGGCGGGCGTGGCGGGCATGACGCGTGCGCTGGCCCGCGAGTTGGGGTCGCGCAACATCACGGTCAACTGCGTTGCACCCGGTTTCATTGAAACTGACATGACCGCCGCGTTGCAGGCAGACCAGCAAAAGGCCTTGATCGGGCAGATTCCCTTGGGCCATCTGGGAAAGCCATCCGACATTGCGCATGCCGTGGCGTATCTGGCGTCACCACATGCCGGTTACGTGACGGGGCAAGAGTTGCACGTCAACGGCGGCATGTACATGTAATTCCATGCCGAATTCAAACCGATACGTTGTTGCGCCTCCTTGCCGTGCTATTCGCACTGTCTGCGTCGTCGCGCCTAGTCTCGTTTTGAATGCAGCATGGAATGGGGAATTCAAGCCGATTTATCCGTTCGGCAGCGGCGCAGGGGATTCGTCTTATTGCGCGGCTAAAATCACGGATTCATTCACAACCCTTTGAGGGAACTCATGAGCGATATCGAAGCACGCGTTAAGAAAATCATTCCGAACAACTCGGTGTTGAAGAGTCACAAGTCACCAGCGAAAAAGCCTTTGTGGCCGATCTGGGTGCCGACTCTCTGGACACGGTGGAATTGGTGATGGCGCTGGAAGATGAGTTCGGCATTGAAATCCCCGACGAAGATGCCGAGAAGATCACCACGGTGCAAAACGCGGTGGACTATGCCATGAGCCATCAAAAAGCCTGATCAAACCATGAGCGCTGCACACGAAGTGGCAAGTTTGGCGAGTCAATTTTCCGACGGGCCGCCCCTAGGAAAATTAGCCCCCCTGGGGGGCAGCGCAGCACACGAAGTGGCAAGCGTGGG
>JANOAP010000088.1:0-2357 GCA_031411175.1 Rhodoferax sp.
GGCATCCGGGGTACCGGGCTGGACATGGACTGCTCTGCCGAGGGCAGTTGCAGTTTCTTCACCTGGTTGGGCAGCATTGAGGTGACACCCAATGGGCAGACAGCTTTGCAGGTGCTGGAAGCAGGGCAAGGCCTGTTTGTCAGTTCTACCGGAATCCGCCCGTTGACCGCCCCCACGCTTGACGCACTGCCCCGCCCCGATGGCGTGAACGTCGACACCCGCCAGTTGTTTCAGGGTGCCAGTGTGGACGACAACCAGCCGGGTCTGTTTGTGTTTGTGCGCGATGGGCATATTGAAATCACCACGCAGCGCGAAACCTTGCATCTGGGGCGCGGCGAGACAGGGTTTGCCACCGACAGCGGCAACGTGATCCGCCCCCTGCTGACACCGCTGTTCCTTGAGTTTGACAAGCTGCCGCTGCCGAGCAGCCGGAGCCCAATGCTGGTCAGCGTGCTGGGCGAGTCCGGCATCCGCCCAACCAACCAGTGCAGATAAAAGGCAGGGCGAATCATGTCGAAATCAATGCTTTACACGTCCCGTTTTGCGGCCACGCGCCATCTCTCACGGGCGATGCTGGTTGCCTGCTTGTCGGTTTTGGGTGCTGTGGCTGTGGCCCAGCAGTCCGTACCCATGGCAGCGCCGTCCGCCCCGGTCTTCGTGATCAAGGGCTTCAACATCACGGGCGAAAACCCGTTGCCTGAAGGCGAAACTTCGCGCGTTCTGGCCCAGTTTCTGCGCGCAGATGCGTCTTTGGCAACCCTGCAAAAAGCCACTCAGGCGCTGGAGACGGCCTTGCGTGACAAGGGCTTCGGTTTGCACCGGGTTGTGTTGCCGCCGCAAGAGCTGGGTACGAATGTGACCCTCAACATCGTCAAGTTTGTGCTTGGCAAGGTCACCGTGGAAGGCAACAGCGGCTACACAGAATCCAACATCCGCGCCAGCCTGCCTGAACTGGCCGAAGGCACGGCACCCAACTTTAGGGCGCTGGCTGTGCAGACAGCCATCGCCAATGAAAGCCAGGGCAAGCAGGTACAGGTGGCGCTTAAAGAGTCCGTAACGGCTGATCAAATCGACGCCAGAATTGTGGTGAAAGAGTCCAAGCCCTGGAACTTCGCCACGAGCCTGTCAAATACGGGTTCCAACGCTACGGGTAACGACCGTTTTACGCTCTCGGGCGGACACTCCAACGTGTTTGGGCGTGATCACCATTTCACTGCGGCCTACACCACCTCGATTGAGCGCACGAGCGACGTCAAGCAGTTGGGGCTCAACTACCGTGTGCCCTTGTACCGTCTCGGCGGCGTGGTTGGCCTGAGCTTTACACGCTCCGATGTGGTCGGCAATTTCGGGGCCTTCACCAGCACCGGTGCCGGGGAAACGATGGGGCTGAATTACAACCACTATCTGCCACCCGATGGCGGCTACCGTGGCTACTTCGGCATCAGCCTAGATGACAAGCTCTTCAAGGCGGCAGAGATCAACGGCGTTGCAGTGCAAACTGCGCGGCGAAGCAGGCCCCTCACCTTGGGCTACAACGCGCGGGCAGAGACTGACACCTCGGTCTGGGGTTACAGTGCCGATCTGGCGGTTAATTTGCCGTCAGGCGATGGCAATAACCTCGCGGCGTATCAGACTGAAGACGCGCGCATCAACACGGTCAATTGGCGCGCCCTGCGGGGTGTCGGCAATTTCCTCACCAGTTTTGCGGGTGGGTGGCTGTGGAGTGTTCGGGGGCAGTTTCAGTACAGTGCAGACGCATTGATTTCCGGTGAGCAGTTTGGCCTGGGCGGTGCCACGTCGGTGCGGGGAACCGGCGAGCGTCCGATCTCGGGTGACAGCGGCCTGTTGGCTTCGACGGAAATCAGCACGCGTGAGATGGCCCCAGGTCTGCGCCTTCTCGGGTTTGTCGATGCCGGGTGGCTGAGCAACAACAAACCGAATGGCAATCCCAAGCCGGCCAATGACAGCCTGGCCAGTGTGGGATTGGGTTTGCGCTACGCTTCGCCCGCAGGTTTCGCCTTGTCAGCAGAATACGGGCGCATTGTGAGCGGCAGCGCCCTGCCATTCGTGCCGGGGTCAGGCGTTCCGCAGAATGGCGATCAAAAGCTGCATATCAATTTTTCAGCGCGCTTTTAAGCGCGTGCACACACATTGTTAGGGGCTTGCGTCCCGGGAGTTCAGGTATGGCAGGTTTGCAAAATGGCACCCCAACGCCACAAGGGTTGACGGTGCACAGCCAGTCGCGGGTGCTGGAGGTCAGCTTCTCCGATGGCGCACAGTTCCGGATTCCTTTTGAGCTGATGCGGGTCTATTCGCCATCGGCCGAGGTGCAGGGCCATGGCCCAGGTCAGGAGGTG
>JANOAP010000089.1:0-11394 GCA_031411175.1 Rhodoferax sp.
GTTGATTTCCTCAAGGTCGAAGATCTTTTCGTAGGGCACCCCGGCCTCGGCCAGCAGCACGTTCATGTGCCCCGGCATCCGCCCCGCGACGGGGTGGATAGCATATTTGACCTCCACCCCCTCCTTCTTGAGCAGCTCGGCCATCTCGCGCAGCGTGTGCTGGGCCTGCGCCACCGCCATGCCATAACCGGGGACGATGATGACATTCTTGGCCTCGCGCAGCAGTTCGGCAGTCTCGGTGGCGTTCACCGGCGTCACTTCACCGGCAGGTTGTGCCGCGTCACCCGCGGCCTTGGGTGCTGCTGCGGTGGTGCCGAAGCCACCTGCAATCACGCTGATAAAACTGCGGTTCATGGCATTGCACATGATGTAGGACAGGATGGCACCGCTGGAGCCGACCAGCGCGCCGATGACGATCAGCAAATCGTTGGACAACATGAAGCCAGTGGCCGCTGCGGCCCAGCCCGAGTAGCTGTTCAGCATGGACACCACGACGGGCATGTCGGCACCGCCAATGGCCATCACCATGTGGATACCAAACAGCAGCGCCACCACCGTCATCACAATGATGGGAACCATAGCCTCTTCGATGGAGTGGGCGTTCAGGAAGGCGCGGCCAAACCAGATCACGACCAGCAGGCCGATCAGGTTCATCCAGTGGCGTCCGGGCAGCAGCAGCGGGCTGCCACCAATACGGCCGGACAGCTTGCCAAACGCGATGACGGAGCCTGAGAACGTGACCGCGCCGATAAAGACGCCGATATAGATTTCCATCTCATGGATGGCCTTGGCGGCACCGGTGAAGCCCGCTGATGCGGCCGGGTCGATGAAGGTGGCGTAACCCACCAGCATCGCGGCCAGGCCGACCATGCTGTGCATCAACGCAACCAGCTCGGGCATTTGCGTCATCTGCACGGTGCGCGCGGCATACAGGCCAATGGCGCCGCCGATCAGCATGGCGCCGATGATCCAGGCATAACCGGCGCTGGTGACTTGGGGACCAAACACGGTGGCGACCACGGCGATGGCCATGCCAATCATGCCGTAGAGGTTACCGCGCCGTGCGGTCTCCTGGTTGGACAGACCGCCCAAGCTCAGGATGAAAAGTATCGTGGCTCCAATGTAGGAGACCGTAGCCAGACTGGTAGACATGGGTGTACTTCCTTCTTCTTATTGCTTATTTGCGGAACATGGCCAGCATGCGCTGGGTCACGGCAAAGCCGCCAAACATGTTGATGGCGGTCAGCACAATGCCTACGGCGGCCAGGCCGCGGATCCAGGTCTCGGGGCGGTTCGTGACATCCGCCAGCGGCGGTGCGATCTGCACCAGCGCACCGATGGCGATGATGCTGCTGATGGCATTGGTCACGCTCATCAGCGGTGTGTGCAGCGCGGGCTTGACGTTCCACACCACCATGTAGCCCACAAAACAGGCCAGCACAAACACCGTGAAATGCGCCAGGAAGGCGGCCGGTGCATTGGCACCCACAAACCAGAACAGCGCCGCCGACACACCAAACATGATGGCCAGCTTGTTGCCCGCCATGGGTTCACTCGGGGCGCCGTGGCCGTGCGCCTTTTTGGCGACCGGTGCAGCTGCGGGTTTGGCCGGCGCCGTGGCGGCCGCTGGCAACTTGGGCGCAGGCGCCGGCCAGGTGATGGCGCCGTCCTTGATGACGGTCAGCCCGCGAATCGCATCGTCTTCCATATTGACGTTGATGACGCCGTCCTTGGTCTTGCACAGCTCTTCGGTCAGGCGGAACAGGTTGGTCGCGTACAGCGTGGACGACTGCTTGGACAGGCGCGAAGCCAGGTCGGTGTAACCCACAATGGTCACGCCGTGTTTGACGACGGACTGGCCGGGTTCGGTCAGCTCGCAGTTGCCGCCCTGCTCGGCCGCCATGTCGACGATGACGCTTCCGGGCTTCATCGAGCGCACCATCTCGGCCGTGATCAGCTTGGGCGCGGGCTTGCCGGGGATCAAAGCCGTGGTGATGATGATGTCCACCTCGCGGGCCTGCTTGGCATACATCTCGCGCTGGGCCTGCTGGAAGCCTTCGGACATGACCTTGGCGTAGCCACCGCCACCACCGCCACCGCCTTCCTCCTCGTATTCAACCTTGACGAATTCCCCACCCAGTGACGTGACCTGGTCAGCAACCTCCGCACGGGTATCGTTGGCGCGCACTTGGGCGCCCAGGCCCGCTGCGGTGCCGATGGCAGCCAGACCGGCCACGCCCGCACCGGCGATAAAGACCTTGGCGGGGGGCACCTTGCCTGCGGCCGTGATCTGGCCGTTGAAGAAGCGGCCGAACGCGTTGGCCGCCTCGATGACAGCACGGTAACCGGTGACACCCGCCTGGGAGGTCAGCGCGTCCATCTTCTGGGCGCGGCTCAGCATGCGGGGCAAGGCGTCAATGGCCAGCACGGTGACCTGTTTGGCAGCGAGCTGCTGCATCAGTTCGGGGTTTTGCGCGGGCCAGATGAAGCTGATCAATGTGGTGCCAGCGCGCATCAAAGCCACTTCGTCGGCGCTGGGGCCGCGCACCTTGAACACGATGTCGGACGCGGCCCACAGCGCGGCCGCGCTGTCAACGACTTGGGCGCCGACGGCGCGGTAGCTGTCGTCGCTGCAGTTGGCCGGGTCACCAGCACCGGCTTCGACGGAGACCGCAAAGCCCAGCTTGATAAGTTTCTCCACTACATCGGGCACGGTGGCCACGCGTTTTTCACCCGGGAATATTTCGCGTGGCACGCCAATGCGCTGCGACGCCACCTTGGATTCATCTGTCTGCATGGAACAACTCCTCAATTCGTGATTGCAATCACCCCAACGACCGGCGCCGCATGGGACGGCACCTGGGGCGTAAGCTACCTGAAAGCTTAACTGAATTTGGGGCGGTTACCGCAGAGCCACGCTCAGACGTGTGTCAAACTGGCGCCAGCAGTAAGCACCCTCGCGGAGAATCAGGCATGGATACACGATGGAAACCCAGCGTCACGGTGGCCGCCATCATTGAGCGTGATGGCAAATTCATGCTGGTCGAAGAACACACGCCCGAAGGCCTCAAGCTGAACAATCCGGCCGGGCATCTGGATCCCGGCGAATCCCTGGCAGATGGCTGCGCCCGGGAAGCGCTGGAAGAAACCACCCACACCTTCAGGCCCACGGCGCTGGTGGGCATCTACATGTCGCGCATGCAGCGCGCCAGCACAGCCGAAGACGTGATCTACCTGCGCTTTGCATTTTGTGGCGAACTCGGCCCGGTCCAGGCCGGTGCCACGCTGGACCATGGCATCGTGCGAACGCTGTGGATGACGCCGCAGGAAATTCGCGACAGCCACGCCCGCCACCGCAGCCCTCTGCTGCTGCGCTGCATGGAAGACTACCTGGCTGGCCAGCGCGCTCCGTTGTCGCTGCTGCATGTTGACCCATCCGTGTCACTACAAACTTTATAGCTACCCAAGCATATCCTACGGGGGCTATAGGCACTTTTCCCTCCCAATTTCAAGCTTTCAGGGCCGGGCTTTTAAGGCAAGGCGCAGATGGTCGTGAAAGACCTGGGCCGGTGCGCGCAAGGTCGCACCGTGCCGGGTCGCCAGTCCCAGCACACGAGACACGGCAGGCCCACGCAGGGCCACACCCACCATGGCGGCGCTTGCGGCGGGCAAGGCCAGTCGCGGTACTGCCGCCAACCCCAACCCGGCCTCCACCATGCCCAGCAGCGTGGCGATGTGGCTCACTTCAAACCGGTACGACGGGTTGACGCCCGCCTTGGCCAGGGCGTCGTCCAGCAGTTGCCGGTTGCCGCTGGAGCGGGCGACGGCAATGAGTTTTTCCGACGCCAGATCGGCCCAGGCCAGCGACTTGCGTTTGGCCAACAGATGGCTGCGCGGCATGGCCAGCACAAACGGGTCGGTGTGAATCGGGTCGAAGTCGACGCCGGGCAGCAGGCCACCCATGAAACTGATGCCAAAGTCGGACTCGCCCGACATGACGCTGTCCAGCACCTGGCCCGCCGCCTCATCCATCACGCGGATGCGGATCAGCGGATAGCGCTCCGAAAAGGACCGCACGACTGAGGGCAGAAAGTGGATCGCTGCCGAGGGCACGCAGGCCACTGTGACATGCCCGCTGCGGCTGGCCGCGATGTCGGAGATGCCCAGCATCGCTGCCTCCAGGTCGTCCAGCGCCGCGCGGGCCCGCTCCAGAAAAACCCGGCCCAGCGGCGTGAGTTCGACATCCCGCGTGGTGCGATTGAACAGGCGCGCCCCCAAAATCGTCTCCAGCTTGTCGATGCGCCGACTCAACGCCGGGGCCGACAGGTGAATGTGATCTGCCGCAGCGCGAAAGCTGCCGCGTTCGGCCACGGCCACAAAGGCCTGCAATTGCTGCAAATCAAAATTGATGCGCGCCATGCACTAATCGTAGCAAAAGTTGCACTTCACATGCACGGCGGCAACCAGGATGATTGCGGCATTGCACAAAACCCCAGGAGACATTCATGCTGCCGATTGCCATCACCCGCCCACCACTCGCTCTGCTTGCCACCCCGTTGATTGCCGGTCTGACGCTGGCGCTGGCCAACACCGTGCAAGCGCAAACCTGGCCCGAAAAGTCCATCACCATCGTCGTCCCGACAGCGGCTGGGGGTGCCAACGACGCCATGGCGCGCATCCTGGGCCAGGGCTTGAGCGTGCGGCTGGGCAAGCCGGTGATTGTGGACAACAAGGCCGGTGCCAATGGCGCCATCGCCAGTGAGTTTGTGGCCCGCGCGACGCCAGACGGCTACACCATTATGTTTGGCTACATCGCCACGCACGGCATCAACCCGGCGCTGCAAAAACTCAAATACGACCCGGTGGCTGACTTCGAAGCCATCGGCATGGTGGCGGCGTCGCCCACGGTGCTGGTGGCCAGCAATTCGGTGCCCGCGAAGAACGCCCAAGAACTGGTGCAACTGATCAAGGCCAAGCCCGGCACCTTCAGCTATGCCTCGGCCGGCAACGGCACGGCACCGCATATCGCGGGTGAGTTGTTCAAGCTGTCTGCCGGTCTGGATGTGGTCAGCGTGCCCTACAAAGGCTCGGCCCCGGCCATTGTGGACACGATTGGCGGCAACACGCAGTACATGTTCCCCAGCCTGTTCACGGCCTTCCCGCAAATCAAGGGCGGCAAGCTCAAGGCCCTGGGCATTGCCGGTGAAAAGCGTGCCAGCGTGCTGCCGGATGTGCCCACGCTGGCAGAGCAGGGCATTGCCAACGTCAATATGTCGCAGTGGTATGCGCTGTTTGCCCCTGCCAAAACACCCAAGGCCGTGGTTGACCGCATCAACCGCGAGATGAACGCCGTACTGGCTGACAAGGCCGTCCAGAAAAAATTTGAAGATCAGGGTGCGGAAGCCGAGACCGGCACGCCCGAGCAACTGAAGACCCTGGTGCAAAAGGAAGTGACGCGCTGGAAAGGCGTCGTGGCGGCTGCAAAAATCAAAGCAGAATAAGCACACTTCAAATATTTAAGCATTCAAATGAACCTGCAAGACTGGATGGGCCGCACCGAGACGGTCACTGACATAGCCACGGCCACCCCCTATGCCGCCCTGGCAGCCACACTGGACTGGCCCGCAACGGACAGCCCGCAGCGCCCAGACACCGGCACACCGCTCCCCTACTTGTGGCACTGGCTGTACTTTCTGCCCATCGCCCCGCAATCTGAGATCGGCGAAGACGGTCACCCCAAACGCGGTGGTTTTTTGCCGCCCGTGCCACTGCCAAGGCGCATGTGGGCGGGCAGCGACTTTACTTTTCATGAGCCGTTACTGGTGGGCGACACCCTGGCGCGAACCTCCACCATCGTGGACGTGAAAGAAAAATCAGGCCGCACCGGCAGCCTGATTTTTGTGAAAGTGCGACACGAACTGCGGCGCAATGGCGCGCAGGCCGTCGCTCTCTCGGAGCATCACAACATCGTGTACCGTGCGGCTGCGTCACCCGACGACGTGGCACCCCCACCGCAGGCTGCGCCCGCCCAATGGGCGTGGGAGCGCAAGATCGTGCCCGACGACGTACTGCTGTTTCGCTACTCGGCCCTGACCTTCAATGGCCACCGCATTCACTATGACCGCAAGTACGTCACCGAGGTCGAGGGTTACCCGGGCCTGATCGTGCATGGCCCGCTGATTGCCACCCTGCTGATGGACCTGCTGCGCCGCAACCAGCCCGACGCGAAAGTGACCGGCTTCGAATTCAAGGCGGTGCGCCCGACCTTTGACATCAACCTGTTCTCCGTCCACGGTCAGCCTTCAGCCGACGGCAAGACGGTGCGTCTGTGGGGCCGTGACCATGAAGGCTGGCTCACCATGGATGCCACTACCACGCTGGCCTGATTCCGTTCAGACACTGTTCAAAAGCAATTTATGCAACCTCTCAAAGGCATTACCGTCGTCACGCTGGAGCACGCCATTGCCGCGCCCTTTGCCACCCGGCAACTGGCCGACATGGGCGCCCGCGTGATCAAGATCGAACGCCCCGGCGTGGGCGACTTTGCACGCGGCTATGACGAGCGCGTGCGCGGCCTGGCCTCGCACTTCGTTTGGACCAACCGCTCCAAGGAGAGCCTCACACTGGATGTGAAACATGAAGAAGCGCAGAAGATACTGATGCGTCTGATCGTGGAAGATGCCGACGTGCTGGTGCAAAACCTGGCCCCCGGTGCGGCGTCCCGGCTGGGGTTGTCGTATGAGGCACTGGCCAAAATCAAGCCCGGCATCATCGTCTGCGACATTTCCGGCTACGGCAGCGATGGCCCGTACCGGGACAAAAAGGCCTACGACCTGCTGATCCAGAGCGAGTCGGGGTTTGTGTCGGTCACCGGCACACCGGATACCCCATCCAAAGCCGGCTCGTCGATTGCCGATATCGCCGCCGGCATGTACGCGTATACCAACATCATGGCGGCGCTTATGCACCGGCAACAAACCGGGGAAGGCCAGCGCATTGATGTGTCCATGCTGGAGTCACTCACCGAATGGATGGGCTACCCGCTGTACTACGCGTTTGAAGGTGCCACACCTCCGCCGCGCACCGGGGCCAGCCATGCCACGATTTACCCCTACGGCCCTTTCCCGGCAGGCGACGGCAAGACCGTAATGCTGGGCCTTCAAAACGAGCGTGAATGGAAGATTTTTTGCGACAAAGTCCTCTTGCAGCCCGCTCTGGCATTGGACGACAAATACGCCACTAACGCCAAACGCAGTGCGCAACGTGAAGCGTTGTCTGCGCTGATCATTGAGGCTTTCTCAAGCCTCACGGCTGAGCAGGTGGCCCAGCGTGTGGAAGAAGCCGGCATTGCCAATGCACAGGTCAACACTATGGAGCAGGTCTGGGCGCATCCGCAACTCAAGGCGCGGGACCGCTGGCGTGAAGTTGGTACCCCGGCCGGCCCCATCCCGGCGCTGCTGCCCCCCGGCTCCTGGGACCGGGGCGCGCCGCGAATGGATGCCGTACCGGCCCTGGGCCAGCACACCGACGCCATTCTGACCCGGCAGGGTTACACCGCAGAGCGCATTGCCGTCCTGCGTACAGAAGGCGTGGTGTGAACATGACGACACTCGTCCCCCTGACCTACCTGTTTGTGCCCGGCAACCGGCCCGAGCGCTTTGCCAAGGCGCAGGCCTCGGGCGCGGACCGCATCATCATTGACCTGGAAGACGCGGTGGCACCGGCTGACAAGGCTCAGGCACGTCAGTCAGTTGAAGACTGGATGAGAGGCCCCGATGCCAGGCCTGAACTCACCCTGATTCGCATCAACGACGCGGCCACGCCCTGGTATGCAGACGACCTCGCGCTTGCAAAAGCCGTCAACGCCAAAAGTGTGATGCTGCCCAAATGTGAGGCCGCTTCACAGGTGGCTGATGTGCTTCGCGCCATGCCGCCTGGGACCACCGTGCTGCCCCTGATCGAGACCGCACGCGGCATGGTCGCCCTGCATGAGATCGCATGCACCCCCGGTGTGGCCCGTCTTGCCTTCGGCTCGCTGGACTACATGGTTGACCTGGACATTCCTGCGGGCAGCCCCGCGCTGGAATTTGCGGCGGCGCAAATCGCGGTGGCATCGCGCGCAGCAGGCATCGCGAGCCCCGTGGCGGGCGTCACGCCAGACCTCGACGCAACCCGAGTGGGCGCTGACATGGCGAAGGCCCGCGCACTGGGCTTTGGCGCGAAGATGTGCATCCACCCTTCTCAAGTAGCCACTGTGCGGGCCGCGCTGGCCCCCAGTGAAGCCGAACTGGCCCGGGCGCAACGGGTGTTGCAAGCCTGGGCGGCTTCAGCCGGTGGCGCAATTCAACTCGACGGCAAGATGGTGGACCGCCCCGTCGTCCTCAAGGCCGAGCGCATCGTCGCTTTGGCGGCCCAGTCAACTTAACCTCAAGGAAAACCAACCGTGTCCGCAACCATCATCGACTCCAGAATTTTCGGCGACATGTTCAGCGACGCCGCCATGCGCCAGGTGTGGTCAGACGAGAACCGCACTGCCAAATACCTGGACATTGAACGCGCACTGGCCAAGGTGCAGGGCGAACTGGGCATCATCCCCAAGGAAGCCGCCGAAGAGATCGTGAAGAACTGCGAGCTCAGCACCATCGACTGGGTCAAACTCAAGGCCAAGACGGAGCAAATCGGCTACCCCATCATCGCCGTGGTCAACCACATCAACGCCAGTTGCAAAGACAAGCTGGGCGAGTATTGCCACTGGGGTGCCACCACGCAGGACATCACCGACACCGCTGCCGTGCTGCAAATCCGCGAAGGCCTGGCGCTTGTCGAGCAAGACTTGAAAGACATCTCGAACTCGCTGGCCCAACTGGCCAAAACCCACCGCGACACGCCGGTCATTGGCCGCAGCAATTTGCAGCAGGCCACGCCCATCACCTTTGGCTACAAGATGGCCAGCATTCTGGCGGGTATTGAACGCCACCGTGAGCGCCTTGAGCAGCTCAAGCCCCGTGTGCTGGTGGGTGAGTTTGGCGGTGCGTCGGGCACCTTGTCGTCACTGGAAACCGGTGCCATGGAAACGCAGGCCGGGCTGATGAAAGAGCTGGGCCTGGGCCAGCCGTTGATCTCGTGGCACACAGTGCGCGACAACTTTGCCGAGGTGGGTGCATTCCTGGGTATTCTGGGTGGCTCGCTCGGCAAGATCGCCATGGACGTGAAGCTGATGATGCAGACCGAAGTGGCCGAGGTGTTTGAGCCGTTTGCGCCGGGCCGTGGCTCGTCCAGTACCATGCCGCAAAAGCGCAACCCCATCTCGTGCCTGTACATCCACGCCAACATCTCGGTGGTGCGCCAACTGGCCGCGTCGTTGATGGACGCCATGGTGGCTGACCATGAGCGATCTACCGGCCCGTGGGAAATTGAATGGGTTGCTCTGCCCGAAATCTTTTGCCTGATGTCGGGTGCCTTGAAGCAAACCAAGTTCATCCTGGCTGGGCTGGAAGTGGATGCCGACCAGATGCGCCGCAATATTGACCATACACACGGTCTGGTTATGAGCGAGGCCGTGATGATGGGTCTAGGCCCCTACATGGGCCGGGAATATGCCCACGATCTCGTCTATGACATTTGCCGCGACGCACTCAAGCAAAAGCGCCCGTTGATCGACTTGCTGGCCGAGCATCCGCAAATAAAACAACACGTGACGCGCGAAAAACTTGCCAGTTTCTGCGACCCCATGAACAATCTGGGGCAGGCTGGCGTCATGGTTGATCGCGTGTTGGCCGCCCGAAAGTCCTGACTCATCATTTTCAATCGGAAAGACAAGATCATCATGAAAATTAAAAACGTTCCTGCCAAAACCGTTCTGGCTGCGTTGCTGGCAGCATTTGCCAGCACAGGCTTTGCTCAAAGTACCGTGACCGTTTATGGCATTGCCGACGCGGCCGTGCGCTACGTCGACGGGCTGACGAACGGCAACGCACCTTCGGCAACCTCCCAAGGCACGATCAGCAGCGGCGTGGACAACACCAGCCGCCTTGGCTTTCGCGGGTCTGAGGACCTGGGTGGCGGCATGAAAGCTGTGTTCAACATGGAGATGGGCGTCAACTTCGCCACAGGTGCACCAGCGGATGCGGTCAAACTGTTTGATCGCGCCAGTTTTGTGGGTCTCGAAAACACATGGGGCACGGTCACCTTTGGCCGTCAGACCACCGCGTTGGCCGACTCTCTGGCACCGGTCGACCCGCTGGGGGTCCGCTTTGCGGGCTTCAACCCCAATGTGGGCATCGCTGCCTTGAGCGCGCCCGGCTTGGGCATTGAGTTTGGGCCCAGTGGCTCGACGGCTGGCTCCTACCGGCTGGACAGCTCCATCAAGTACGTGGGTAAATTCGACGCGTTCACTGTACGGGCCATGCACGCGCTGGGTGGCGCATCTAATCTGACCGCGTCCAACGTGGGGCTTGCCTACGACGGCAAATCATTCGGCGGCACGCTGGCTTATGGCCAATTCAAGAGCGCCACGGGGCTGGCATTGAATGGTTACGTGGGTGGTGTCAGCATTCCATTCGGCAGCAGCAAAGTCTCCATGACCTACGGCAGCCATGAAGCCGAAACAACGGCAACCGCAAGGACGCGAAACACCACGTTGAGCCTTGGCGGCACGTTGGCTATCACCCAGAACATTGATCTGGTGCTGGGCCACTACCGCATTGAGCGCACGCGCACGGGCTTTGCCAACGATGGCTACAACCGCACTGTCGCAGTCTTGGAACAAAAAATGTCCCGGCGCACCCGCCTATACGCCGAGCTGGACCTCACGAACTGGGACAACAATTACCAGGGTGCGGCCAACAAATCCAATGCATCTGGCCTGTCGCTGGGCATACTGCACACGTTCTGATTTAAGGCGCCCCACGGCCCGGTCGCGGAGACTGGGCTAAGGGGCGCGGGTTAACTGCGAATCAAGACCTGCCTGCGCATGCTCAGTCCGCCTTGATCCCCGCCCGCTTCACGATATCGCTCCAGATCGTCTGCTCGCCCGCGATGAACTTCGCATAATCCGCAGACGGCCCGCCGCCGCCAATCGCATTGTCTGACGCAAAGCGCTCTGTAACGGCCGACGACTTCAACGCTTTGAAAGACTCCTCTTGCAGCCGCTTGACGATATCGGGTGGTGTGCCTGCTGGCACATGCATGCCATACCACTGTGATGTCTCAAAGTTTTTGAACCCCAGCTCGGCCACGGTGGGCACGTCGGGCATGGCGGGAATCCGCTGCAAAGTGCCCACGGCAATCGCGCGCAGCTTGCCGGCACGAATGTGCGCGCCCAGCGCGGGCATGCCGGCGCTGGAAGCCTGAGTGCGGCCAGACAACAAATCGGTCAACTGCGGGCCGGTGCCG
>JANOAP010000090.1:0-1851 GCA_031411175.1 Rhodoferax sp.
GCAGAAGGCCGCTGGTAAGCTGCAAGTCGCCAAACAGCGGCACCGGCATGGGTTGGGTTGATCCCTCAAGCCCCGCCATGGGGGTCTTGCCAAACTGCCATGACCCAAGCCCGTCCGCACGCCGCTCCAGGTGAGCGTCCAGAGCGGTGGCCTGCAAACGGTCCACGCGCAGGCGTTGCCCTTCGTAGGCACGCCACAAATCAACGTAACGCATCTGCAATGACACATCCTGGGCCAGCAGCAGATGCGGGGCCTTGCTCCAGGCAGGCGCCGCGACTTCAAGCTGCGATGTCTGCAAGAGCACCCCGCCCAGCAGGCGGATTCGTACCCGGTTGGGCTGTGCCGAGTTGTCGTCTGAGGTCAAGCGAACGCGACGATCCAGCTTGTCTGACAGCACCGTTTGCAACGGCCCGGCCAGAAACGGCCACCCCAGCCATTCGCCCACACCGACCCCGGCTACCAGCACCAACAGCGGGCCCAGGACAAAGCGCAGCCAGCGACGCAGTGGGCTCGCAACGGGTGTGGCCAGGGGTAACAGCGTGTCGTTCATTCCGGAGTTCCGGCATTCATTGCAACATCCTAGAAAAGCAAGTGATGTCCATCATCGTTCCCAGGGTGTGCACGAGGTGTCGGACTACAGCACAAGCGGGTGTAGGAAAAGAGCTACTGACGTGTGCGTCGGGGTACCGGGTTCCTGACGCGGGCGATCCGTGCACCGCGGGTAGTGTCAATTTCGGGAGGCTCAAAAAAAATGGGGTAATCTGAGCCACTATTGAATAACCCAAAAAAACCAGGAGATACCCATGAACCAGCACCTGTTAGAGACCGTCGAGAATGGCGTCGCCACCCTCACCATGAACCGTCCCGATGCGCGCAACGCGTTGTCGCTGGAGATGATGAATGGCCTGCTCAGTGCGTTGTCACGGCTTGCCTCCGACCCTGCGGTGCGCGTTGTGGTGCTCACGGGCACAGGCCGGGCTTTTTGCTCGGGTGGCGACGTCAAGGGCTTTGCAAAGCGGGCCGAGGGCGCCGGCACAGATGGTGGCGCACCCATGAGCTTTGACCACCGGGTGAATGACCTGCGCTCCCGCGTGGAAGTCAGCCGCTTGCTGCATGAAATGCCCAAGCCCACGCTGGCAGTCATCCCTGGCCCGGCAGCGGGCGCGGGCCTGTCGATGGCGCTGGCCTGCGACATGCGTATTGCCTGTGATGACGCCAAACTGACCACGGCATTCTCCAAAGTAGGGTTGTCTGGCGACTTCGGCGGCAGCTATTTCTTGACCTACCTGGTGGGTGCGGCCAAAGCGCGCGAGCTCTATTTCACCGGCCAAGTGCTGCGGGCTGACGAAGCCCTCAAAATTGGCATGGTCAATCGCGTGGTGCCCTTTGAACAACTTGCCAAGGCTGCACACGACTATGCACGGGAGCTGGCTTCGCTGCCCACCATCGCCGTGGGCTACATGAAAAAGAACCTTAACGTGGCCCTGCGCGGCACCCTCAGCGACACGCTGGATACCGAGTCCATCCACATGATCCGCACATTTGAAACTGAAGACCACAAAGGTGCCGCCAAGGCCTTTGTGGAAAAGCGGCAACCCGAGTTCAAGGGGCGCTGAGGTCAACTCCCCAGCTTGTTCGGGTCCCGCCAGGCCCGCTCAAACGGCAGCCGCCAGGCTAAGCTGGTGAATCGATTTGGGCCCCATGAGCCTGCTGGGTACAAGCGCACCGGCGGGGGCGATTCCAGCAACTGCGTAGCCCCCAACCCCCTTTAAACCGCCATCAAAACCTGCATCGCACCCCGGCGTTTTTGCGACGCTGGCCTGATGAGGACATCAACGTCATAGCCCAGAG
>JANOAP010000091.1:0-3486 GCA_031411175.1 Rhodoferax sp.
TTTGACGTGCGCATGCTGCCAAATCCGCACTATGAAACCGAGTTGCGTGCGCTCACCGGACGCGATGAGCCCGTGGCTGAGTTCCTGAAAGGGCATGCTTCAGTGGGCAAGATGCTGCGCCATATCGACCGCTTCCTGGGCTACTGGCTGGATGCACTGGCAAAGGACCATCGCAGCTATGTCACCGTTGCCATTGGCTGCACGGGGGGCCAGCATCGCTCGGTTTATCTGGTGGAGCAACTGGCTTTAAGCTTCTCGGACAAATGGGTCACGCTCAAGCGCCACCGCGAGCTTGACGCCGCACCCGGCCACTTTTCGCCCACGTCTGCCGGCTGGCTGAACGGCTGAATTCATTTGGGTGCTTTCAGCCGTCGCTTGTCAGAAGTTTTCTGACAGGTGCAGGCAAGCCCAACGTCGGCCACTGCCCGGCATCAAACCAGGTGCCCTCCAGACCCGCCAATGCCTTTGCAGGCACTTTCAGGCGCACCGGATGCAAATGCAGGTCTTTGTGGGTCAGCACGTGGGTGAACACGGTGCCGTCTTGCAACGCCGCACGGTAACGGGCTGGGACGGCCTCTTGCAGCGCTTCGTGGCTGTCAAACAAAGCAAAGCAATACAGCCCTGCCCACACACCGGGCGTGGGTCGCTTTTGCAGAAAGACAGCGCCTTCTGACGTCTGCGCCCACAGCAGCCAAAGCGACTGCGAACTGCGTTTGAGCTTGCGCGTTTTAACAGGGAATTTCTCTGGCTCGCCCTCGCGTTTCGCAACGCACAGGTCGGACAACGGGCATACCAGACAGAGCGGCTTTTTGGCCAGGCAGACCGTGGCACCCAGGTCCATCATGCCCTGCGTGTACCGCTGCATGGCGGTAGTCAGATCACGCCGGGGCAGGAGCTCGGTCGCCTTGTCCCACAGACTGCGCTCGTTGGCAGCCACGGCCAGATCGGCCTCAAAACCCAGCACGCGTGTCAGCACCCGTTTGACATTGCCATCCAGAATCGCCACGCGCTCGCCAAAGCAAAGCGAGGCGATGGCACCCGCTGTCGAGCGGCCAATGCCGGGCAAAGTCTGTAGCAGCTCAGCCGTGCGCGGGAAGTCTCCACCATGCACGTCCACGACCTGGCGTGCACAAGCATGCAGGTTGCGTGCGCGGCTGTAGTAGCCCAGGCCACTCCACAGACCCAGCACATCATCTTGCGTGGCCGAAGCCAGCGAGAGGACATCCGGAAACCGGCTCAGAAACCGCGCAAAGTAATCCAGTACCGTAACCACCTGGGTTTGCTGCAGCATGATTTCGGACAGCCAGACGCGGTAAGGGTCACGGGTGTTTTGCCAGGGCAGGCTGTTGCGGCCATGCTGGGCCTGCCAGCGCACCACACGGCTGGCCAAGTCGCCGGTCATCAAACTCAAACTTTTGAAAGCTCAGGCACCCGTGCAGGCTCGGCCTTGGTCCGAACCGCCGCCTTGGCATCCATCATGTAGCTGGTGAGCTCCAGCAGTTTGCTGTCAAGCTGGTTGAGTGATTTTTCCTGCAAGCCGATCTCGTCGATGCGGTCATTCAGGCCGCCCGTGGCCTGCTGGATGCGGTCAATGGCCTCAATGCGGCGCGTGAAGTTGCGGCGGCGCTCGCGCAGTTGTGCGTCAAGCTGGGCCGCAGCAGACTTGCTCCACAACTCCACATCGCCCAGCACGGTTTCATGAATGGTTCTGAGCCGGGTTGCCAGCGCACGCACCAGGCGGTCGGCAAACTCGGGCTGCGCCAGTTTGAAGGCATTGCCAAAACCAAGGTATTGCAGATGGCCCCGCTCTACCGCCTCCAGGTCCACCAGGTACGGATTCACCATGGGCTCAGTGGGCACTTGCAGGGAGAAACCGTGTTCGGCATTCAGTTGGCCAAACGTGGCGCCCAGCATGGTCTGGAACTCGGCAATGATGAACTGCACGCGGTTCAAATTGGCCCGCAACCGCCCAAAGGTGTCGCCATAAGCGCGCTTGACGCCCAGTTTGAGCCCCTTTTGGTGAAGCGCATCTGCCAGTTGCGCCATCTCTTTTTTGAGCACCGTGGCACCCAAAATGCTGAAGACTTCGCGCAGAAGCTTGAGGTGCACCGAGCGCACGGCGTGAATTCGGGCACCGCCCAGGTCAAACTCGGCCTGTTCCTGCGAAATGCGCGTGCGCATGTGCTTGATGACGGCCGAGTTCTTGCCCTGCAAACCTCGCAACTCCATCAATTGCTCCGTCAGGTCACGGCGGCGGATGTTGATCACCCGGCCGGTTTCGGCGCGCAACTCGGCGATGCCGCTAGCCACGGCAGAGCCCAAAATCTTCTGCCGCTGGCCCATGATGCGGCTGCCCAGAGCGGCCTCCAGGCCGGGCAGGCAGCTTTTCTGCAACAGTTCAGCATCGTTCGTGACTTTGCCAACCAGCCCTTTGTGCGCGGAAACCGGAAGCACCTGATCCAGCGGAATGCCGAGAATTTCGGCAGTCGAGGCACACTGCCGGTCAATCTGGGCCTGAATCTGCTCAGGTGTGCTCAGCGCGTCCCACAGCGTGTCGATCTTGTTGAGCACTACCAGGCGTGTGTCTGTGGTGCCGGTTTCAGTGATCAAGTGCTCTCGCCAGATGGCCAGGTCAGACTTGGTGACACCCGTGTCGGCACCCAGAATGAACATTACCGCATGGGCTTGGGGAATCAGGCTCACGGTCAACTCAGGCTCGGCACCGATGGCGTTGAGGCCAGGCGTGTCCAGAATGACCAGTCCCTGCTTGAGCAATGGGTGGGCAATGTTGATCAGGGCATGGCGCCACTTGGGCACTTCCACCATGCCCTTGGCATCAACCATGGGGTTGTCTTCAGGCGACTGGCTGTGCCAGAAGCCCAAGGCACGGGCCTCTTCCTGCGTGACGCGGCGGGTTTCAGCAACTTTCTCAAGTGCCAGGGCCAACTGTTGCGGATCGTTCACATCCAGATCGATGCGCGTCCACTTTTCCGGCACCATGCGCCATTCCATCAGCGCCTGTGACTTCAGGCGCGTTTCGATCGGCAACAGTCTCAGGCAGGGGGGCACATCCGCGTCATAGCCCATTTCGGTTGGGCACATGGTGGTGCGCCCGGCGCTGGCGGGCATGATGCGCCTGCCGTACCCCGCAAAAAAGATGGCGTTGACAAGCTCGGACTTGCCGCGCGAAAACTCGGCCACGAAGGCCACCATGACCTTGTCAGACCGCACCTGGGTTTCAAGACGCAGCAGGCGCTCTTCGACCGCGGCATCGAGCAGATCGTGATCCTTCATCCACTCACTGAGCAGCTTCAGGCGAAGCGCGAATTCACGCCGCCAGGCACCATGCTGTTCGAACTGTTCGTTAAAGGAAGTAGTCAAGGAATCCCCCAGGGCAAGGTTTCAATATAGCACCGAGCTGCCACTGTGCTATCAAATTCTCTGGCACTGGGGACAGAAAAACGTCGATCTCTGGCCCTGCCGTAT